>JBDUDG010000200.1:0-6108 GCA_040003045.1 Saprospiraceae bacterium
TTTTATTCTGTCTGAATAATTTCCTTTGGAATCTTCCTGTCATTGATTTCAGACCATTCAAAGTGGGTACAAACCTTTTTGAGAAAAAAGCAGCGGAAGAAGAAGCTGCCGCCTCTGTGAAGATCACTGCGGTAAAACTCAAAAATTTAAAAACAGGAGTCATCGTAGAATTGCCTTATGATGTCTACATGTCAGAATATGCAAAATATCCAAAAGCAGAATGGACTATGATTGACAAAACCAAGACTGAACCTGCGATAAAGCCAACCAAAGTCAGTGACTTTTCCGTATCGGATCATGATGGCAATGATGTAGCTGATGATATACTTACTGATACTGGTGATGTATTTTTAATCATAGCCTATAAGCTCGAAGGTGACAGCAAGAATGAAGAAGTGATGGTGCCTGATACAACCTGGAGTGTTGATACCATTCGCTTAAAACCTGATAGTATCATTTTGGTAAAAAGTCCGGGAGCCATCAAAACCAAGAAGGTGACTAAATCAGTTTATACATGGGATTCTGATTACCTGAAAGCCTACACAGATAAAGTAAATCCGCTAATGGAAAATGTACTTAAGCAAGGGGCAAAAGTCTATGCAATAGCCGGTGGGGCCGGAGTTGAAATGGAAAAAGAGTTTAAAGAAGCTATTCATGGCAGCTATGACTGGTACGAAGCTGATGATGTTCTACTCAAGACAATGATTCGTTCTAATCCGGGTGTTATGCATTTGAAGGGAGGTAAGGTGCTCGAAATGTGGCATATACGTCATCTTCCTGTGCAATTAAACCTGAAATGACCGTTCTTTGCAGATAAATAGTAGGCAACACATAAAAATATTTATCATTCGTTCTTGTAGGGATAGTACAAATAGCTTTTATTTGTGGTCTTATGTTCGTTGAATTAATCTGAGGTAGAATCCCATATGGTAAGCAGGAGAAGTATAAGGGTCAAAGTGATGCAATTGCTTTATTCGCTGGATCGTGACCCGGGAGTTACCCATCAGGAGATATTGAACCGTTATGATAAAGCGGTGGATCTTGCTTATGAAAGTCTTCTTTTCAACCTTTACCTTATCATGGAGATCACTCATTATGCAGTGGTGGACCGTGACACGAGACAGGCAAAGCTCCGTCCTGAACCTGATGATCTGATCTGGAATGCCAAGCTTTTTGACAACGATCTCATCCAAAGTCTTTTTCATAATAAAGTCCTTCGTAAGTATTTTGATGAGCGGATGTTCAGGTCAAGGCTTGATCCGGATATGTTGTTGAAAATGTATAATTCATTTGCAAAATCTCCGGAATACAAAAAATATATTTTTTCTGATGTTGAGGAGGCGGGTCATAAGGAATTCCTTCTGGGTGTATATCGAGATATTCGTAAAAATGAAATCTATGAAGAAATCGTAGATGACCAATATCCATTCTGGCAGGAAGATAAATCGCTGGTCATAGGTGCTTTCAAGAAAATTCTGAAACAGCTTCCAGAGAAAAATGAACGGTTTTTTGATGAATATCGGCCGGATGATGATACGGTGATTGATTTTGGACGTAAGCTCATCAGTGTGACGATGGAACAAAATGAGGAGCTTGAGAATCTGATCGAACCTACCCTTAAAAACTGGGATATGGAGAGACTCGCCGTTCTTGATGTCATCATCATCAAAATGGCACTCATCGAATTTTTATATTTCCCCACTATACCCACAAAAGTGACTTTGGATGAGTATGTGGATATTTCAAAAGAATACAGCACACCCAAGAGTAAGGATTTCGTCAATGGGATTCTGGATAAGCTGATGAAAACATTAAGCGAAGAGGGAAAGATTAAAAAGGAAGGTCGGGGTTTGATTGAGGAATAAAAATGAAAAGGATTCCTAATAGTGTTGGAACAACCTTACAAGTAAAACCATATAGCTTAAGATCCAATGCAGGAAAAGGCTTTAATTCTGGATTTCGGCGCACAATACACGCAGTTGATAGCGCGCCGTGTCAGGGAAGCTGAGATTTACAGTGAGATCATACCCTATAATGCACTTCCTGCAAAATGGTCACCTGATGTAAAGGCACTGATCCTGTCCGGTAGTCCATTCTCTGTCAAGGATGATAATGCTCTGCGCCCTGAGCTAAAAGACTGGATAGGTAAAGTACCCATTTTAGGGATCTGTTACGGGGCACAATATATCGCTGATGAGTTTGGTGGAAAGGTTGCAAGATCTGATAAGCGCGAATATGGTAAAGCAAAACTTCATATCCTATCTCCTCATCATCCGCTCTTCGAGGGTATTTCTGATGGCTCCCAGGTTTGGATGTCCCATGGTGACAGTATTCTTGAGATCCCGGAAGGATTTGAGCTTCTTGCTGATACTGAGAGCATCCCTGTAGCAGCATATGCAAGCGAAGCCGGAAAATATGATCAGATGGTGTGTTGCGTTCAATTTCATCCTGAGGTGACACATTCGATCGAAGGGTATAAACTCCTCACCAATTTTTTACGTGATATCGCGGGCTTTAAAGAACTATGGACACCTGAATTATTTATCGAACAAACTGTTCATCAAATTCAGATACAGACAAATGGTGAAGAGGTATTGATGGCTTTATCAGGTGGCGTTGATAGTACGGTAGGGGCAAGGTTGATCCACAAAGCAATCGGGGACAAGCTGCATTGTTTTTTTGTGGACAATGGTCTTTTGCGAAAAAATGAATTCCACCGTGTGCTTGACAGGTATGCCGGGATGGGCATGAAAGTGCATGGAATAGATGCGAAAGAAAAGTTCTATAAAGCGCTGGGAGGTGTCACGGATCCAGAAACGAAAAGGAAAGCGATTGGTAAAGTATTTATTGATGTATTCGAAGAAGAGTCGACTGCATATCCTCAGGTGAAATGGCTTGGCCAGGGAACCATTTACCCGGACGTCATAGAATCAGTTTCAGTTCACGGTCCATCTGCGACCATCAAATCACACCACAATGTTGGAGGTTTACCGGATAAGCTGAAACTAAAAATCATCGAACCATTGAGAATGCTTTTTAAAGATGAGGTGCGAAAAGTTGGATACGCGCTTGGCATTCCTGCTGAAATACTTGAGCGGCATCCTTTTCCCGGTCCTGGGTTGGGTATCCGGATCATTGGTGATATCACACCTGAAAAGATCGCCACTCTTCAGGAAGCCGATGAAATCTATACGAATCTGCTTCGTAGTCATGGATGGTATTCTAAAATATGGCAGTCCGGTGCAATACTTCTCCCCGTGCAATCCGTTGGTGTGATGGGTGATGAGAGAAGCTATGGTTTCACTATCGCGCTGAGGGCAGTGGATTCTGTAGATGGCATGACCGCTGAATGGAGTCGGTTGCCGCATGAACTGCTTGCTGAAATATCAAATGAAATCACCAATAAAGTCAAAGGCATAAACAGAGTAGTATATGACATCAGTACAAAACCACCTGCTACGATTGAATGGGAGTAGTGGTGTAGTCTGCTGGCTCCTGCTTGCGTCCCTTCTGGCCTGTTCGACAACAAAACGAACAGGAAAAACCATTTCAACAGTTCCATCAAAAGCGGAAGAAAAAGTAAAAATTTATGATCCTGCCAGCGGAACTTACATCCTTGTGCCACGTGATGCTGTGAAAGTGGATACTATCAAATGGTCCGAAGATCCATCGCCACCTATGATCACTGATAAAGAGATTAAGGATGATCATCCGGCTAATAAAACAAGATATGAGATCAGTCTCCTCGTGCCTTTCAATTCGAATCTATATAATGTTTTAGATGATCAACTTGATCCGAAGCTGAACAGGTTCCTTCAATATTATGCGGGAATGAAAATCGCTGCCGAAGAATTTGAAGATTCGGGTTATTCCATTTCTATACATTCATATGATACAAAAACAACAACATCGGATCTTGATGCAACTCTTAAAGAAATGCCCCTTAAAAATGCTGATGTCATAGTTGGGCCATACGAAAAAGAGATTGTTGAAAAGGTGGCGGAATTCGGATTAAAGAATGAGAAAATCGTTGTGTCTCCATGGTTACCGTCATTCAGCATGGAAAAAGAAAATCCTTTTTTCATCCAGGTTGTACCAGGACTAGGAACGCACGCAGCAGCCATTATGGATTACATCAGCAGCGAGATGAAAGGAAAGAAAGTATACCTGGTAGCCAGAAATAATCCGGGCGAAATCAACAGGTTATTGCTTTTTAAAAAGAATGCAGATGTTAAAACTGAAGACCTGATCATTGATGATGCGTCCCTTGAATTGCAGCGAACTGATCTCAGTACATTACTGGATGATCACGGGACTATCTTTATTCTTCCGTTTTATTCACGATCTGATGAAACGTTTGTCAATTCCTTTATGAGAAAATTACATGCTGATAAAGAAACAAAAGAAGTGATTGTGTTTGGGCTTCCTCAGTGGACAAGTTTTAATGGGCTCAATCCGAATTATATGGAAAGCTTGTCTGTGCATATCAGCAGCTCTTCTTACGTGGATCCAACGCAACCCTCATACCAGGATTTCCGTACTAAATTTTACAATGAATTCCATGCTTTGCCGGATCAGCAGGCATTTATCGGATACGATCTTTTGTCATGGCTGGGAAAGAAACTAAATGAGGGAGGACCAGCGAGTCTTATCGGAGAATCATCTTCGGAATATGGTTTAGCCTCTGGTTTTGATATCAAACCTGTGTTCAAAGCTGATGCAACCAAGCCTTCAGAAATGAAAGTGCCGTTGTATTATGAAAATTCCAGGGTGCGTATCCTGAAATATTTCAACCAGGATTTTACGATCGTTAAATAGATCAGGTTAATTCAGCAAGTGCTTTTTCAATTCTTCGTGCAGACTCCCTGATCTTCGGTTCTGAAGTTGCATATGATAACCTGATGCAGCGATCATTTCCAAAAGCAGCTCCGGACACCGTACTTACCATGGCGGCAGACAGCAGGTAAAGACTCAGATCATCTGCATCTTTTACGATAGTACCATCCTGAGTGGATTTTCCAAAATAAGCAGAGACATCAGGAAAAATATAAAATGCTCCCTGTGGCCTGTTCACAAGTAATAGAGGAATTTGCTCAAGGAGACTTATGATCAAATCACGTCTCTGATGAAAAGCTTTTGCCATGTCGATGGTGGGTTGCTGATCTGCATCAAGAGCTGTGACGGCAGCTTTTTGTCCAAAAGATGTAGCACCACTCGTCACTTGTCCCTGGATCTTAGTGCAGGCATCTGCGATCCAGACCGGAGCAGCCATATACCCGAGTCGCCAACCGGTCATAGCATAAGCTTTGGACATGCCATTGACGATGATCGTTCTTTCCTGCATATTGTCCATGGAGGCAATGGTATGATGATGATCACCGAAATTGATGTGTTCATAGATTTCATCTGATACCACGAGGACATGCTCGTAGGACTGGAGCATCTCTGCTAAGGATTTCAGTTCATCGTAAGAGAAAACAGATCCACTTGGATTGCATGGCGAAGAATATAAAATGAATTTGGTTCGATCCGTGATAAAAGTTTCAATTTGCTGAGCGGTGCATTTGAAATCATTTTCAATATTGGAATAAGCTACTACAGGTACTCCGCCTGCCATTTTGATGATTTCAAAATAAGAGACCCAATATGGAGCAGGAAGGATGACCTCATCTCCAGGATCCAGCAAGGACATACAGAGATTGTAAACACTTTGTTTTGCACCATTGGAAACTACGATTTGGTTAGGAGTATATTGAAGGCCATTCTCCCTGGAAAGTTTTCTGACTATTGCTTCCCGCAATTCAAGTAGGCCATTGACGGGAGTATATTTTGTGTAACCCTCATCAAGAGCATTTTTTGCAGCTTCCTTGATATGAGTTGGTGTATCGAAGTCTGGTTCTCCCAGGCTCAGGTCTATTACGTCCTGGCCTTTTGCCTTAAGTTCCCTGGCAAGCTTGGCCATTTTGAGCGTTGCAGATTCCTGCATTTCCAATACGAGCCTTGAAAGGGAAAGGGTAGACATATCGCTATTCATCATCTTGTCGGATATTATTTAATTTGGTGCGAAGTTACCAACTCAATGAATAAAAAATCAGAGGAATTGATCCG
>JBDUDG010000201.1:0-6108 GCA_040003045.1 Saprospiraceae bacterium
AAGGAAATGGATATACAAGGATTTTGCTCACAGGGAGCAGCACACTTTTTTTCCTGTTTCTGCTAAATGGAATTTTTCGTGGTGCAGGTGATGCATCGATTACAATGCGCACATTGTGGATCGCAAATGGTGTAAATATTATTCTTGATCCATTGCTCATCTTTGGTATCGGTCCTTTTCATGAATTTGGCGTAGCTGGTGCTGCTATTGCTACGACCACTGGAAGAGGAATAGGTGTTTGTTATCAGGTCTATCATCTGGTCAACGGCAAAAGTCTTATTCATCTTCAGCTGAGACATTTAAAATGGGCCGGAGAGATTATCGGCAAGCTCCTTAAAGTTGCATCAACCGGTGTATTGCAATTTGCAATTGCCACTGCAAGTTGGTTATTTATCGTTCGTATTATTTCATATTTTGGAGATGCAGCAGTTGCAGGATATTCTATTGGGATACGGATGATCATTTTTACAATCCTTCCTGCGTGGGGTATGGCAGGAGCAGCATCAACCCTTGTAGGTCAAAACCTTGGAGCGCAACAACCTGAGCGTGCAGAGAAATCAGTATGGCGCACAGCCTTTTTCAATCTTCTTTTTCTTTCCACGATCAGTGTTTTGTTTCTATTATTTGCACCAGTCATTATCCCATTCTTTACGCCTGATCCGGAAGTGATCCATATGGGTGTGCTTTGTCTGCGGATCATTTGTCTTGGATATATTTTCTATGCGTACGGTATGGTCATTGGACAGGCATTCAATGGGGCAGGGGATACGGTGACACCAACATGGATCAATTTCATCGCATTCTGGATGTTACAGATACCTCTTTGTTATACTTTTTCAAGAATTCTAAATTGGGGACCTGTTGGAGTCTTTTGGGGGATCGCATTCAGCGAATCTTTTCTTGCTGTTCTTGCGGTGGTGATTTTTAGAAGAGGGAAATGGAAGGAGGTGAAGATTTAATGATAAGATTTCAGTCTATTCGATTGTGATTTTAGTATTGCCCTGCCAGGTCCTATTACCGGGCATTTTTTATTTAGGACTGCACAAGATAAAAATACATCCACAGCATGGTTTTATTCTCCTGGCAAGAGTATGCTTATTAAGTTATTTTTGCATTCTTATGGATCAACTGGCTGAAATCAGGGATATAATTGCAAAAGAGATAGAGGGTATCAGAAATATCCCTTTGGATAGTACCATCGGAGATGCCATTGAGCTGATCTTCAGCGAAGTCCATAAAAAAGGAGGAAAAGTCGTCGTCTCAGGTCTCGGCAAAGCCGGCCAAATAGGTCATAACATAGCCACCACCCTGAGTTCGACCGGAACGCCTTCTGTGTTCCTGCATCCTCTGGAAGCTCAACATGGCGATCTGGGTATTTTACAAAAACATGATGTTCTGTTCTTAATTTCAAATTCGGGTAAAACAAAAGAAATCATTGAGCTGCTCCCACTCGCGCGAAGATTATTTCCTGACATCAAATCAATAGGCCTGACAGGTCATCCTGAGAATGAATTGGGCAGTCAGGTCGATGTATGTCTCAGCACAGGATATCCGAAAGAAGTATGCTCGCTCGGGCTCACACCTACTACAAGCACTACGGTCATGACAGTTTTAGGAGATGTGATTGTTGTCATGCTGATGAAGAAAATTGAATTTACAAAATCAGCTTATGCACTGCGTCATCATAGCGGTTATCTTGGCTTAAAGAGCAGAGAAGATGAATAAATTGTTTTTGATTTCCGGCCCTTGTGTAGTTGAAAATGATTCAACTCCTCACCTTATCGCCCGCACCGTTAAGCCAATGTGCGATGACCTGGGCATTGAATTTATTTTCAAAGCCAGCTATCGCAAAGCAAATCGTACCCGTGAGGATAGTTTTACCGGAATAGGCGACATGGAAGCCCTTGAAATCATCAGGGGAATAGGTCGTGAGCTAGGTGTGCTAACTCTGACAGATGTACACGAAAGTCATGAAGTACCCATGGTAGCAGAATATGTGGATGTATTACAAATACCCGCATTTCTCTGCAGACAAACATCTTTACTACATGCAGCAGGCTTATCAGGGAAAATCGTCAACATCAAAAAAGGACAGTTTCTAAGTCCCGAAGCGATGAAATATCCCATTGAAAAAGTATTCGCAACAGGCAATCATAATGTCTGGGTTTGCGAAAGAGGTTTCAGCTTTGGATATGATGATCTCATCGTGGATGCAACCTCCATGCCCCGCTTAAAAAAACATGGAGTACCAGTAGTAATGGATTGCACACATTCATTACAGGTTCCAAATCAAAATTCAGGTGTCAGTGGAGGCAACCCTGAATTTATTGAAACCATTGCCTGCGTAGCTGCAGCTACCGGTGCTGATGGTTTATTTATCGAAACACATCCTGAGCCAAAAAATGCATTGAGCGATGCCTCCTCGATGTTGCATCTCGATCTGCTCTATGATATCCTTTCAAAGGTCATGCGCATAAGACAAGCCTTACAATAATGGATCAGCCAACTTTAAAAGAAAAAGCATCACATATAAAAATGCTGATCCTCGATGTGGATGGCACCCTGACTGATGGTGGTGTTTACATTGATGCGAATGGAGTTCAGTCAAAGAAATTCAATATCCGGGATGGAATGGGCATTACACTGCTTCATGATGTAGGCATTTTAGTTGGTATAATCAGTCATAGCAGGTCTCAAACCATCCTTCAGGAAAGAGCGAGGATGCTGGATATAAAATATGTGTATTCCGGCAAAGAGCCAAAGCTGGATGTCCTGAAAAAGTGGATGGAAGAGCTGTCTCTCACTACTGATCAGGTAGCATTCATCGGCGATGATGTGAATGATATTGAAATGCTTGAGAATGTAGGTATATCGGCATGCCCTTCTGATGCACATTATAAAGTACTTAATGTAGTGGATATAGTTCTTCAACGAAAAGGCGGAGAAGGCTGTGTGCGTGAATTTATTGACAGGTTTTTATTGTCATCCTGACACATTTCTTTTTTGTAAATAAAATATTACAATTTATTGCCATGTGAAATGTACGGGCTATCATGAGCTGATGGAACTTTGCGTCATGAATTATTCTGCTATTATTGCTCCCGATTATGATTGCTTCGAAATAAGTATGGATAATATTGGTCAAGCTCCCGATCCCATTCTGCTTCGTGCTGAAATTAAAGCATTGAAGGAAAGCCATATTATTCTGCTTACACCTCCCTATTCACTGATTGTATGTTACCTGGATGGCTGTCCTGCATTGCGACAGGAACTTGGCCTGCAGCGGGAGATTACCTTCAGGAAAGTTGGAGAAAGTACAGGCCTTGCGTATGATATCGATGCTTTTGATAATTATTACGAACAACTGATCATATGGGACAATAATGCGCAAAAGCTAGTTGGTGGTTACAGGTTTGGGTGCGGGGATAAAATTTATTCGAAGTATGGTGCAAAAGGTTTTTATATAAATTGCTTTTTTGAAATCGATCCGGCTTTTCATGATTATATGCCACAATGCCTTGAACTTGGCCGGTCATTTATTATCGAAGAATATCAAAAGAAAAATCTACCACTCTATCTTCTGTGGAAAGGAATCCTGGCGTATATGGTGAAGAATCATCAGTACAAATACCTCATCGGACCAGTCAGCATAAGCCGATTTTATTCTGATTTTTCAAGAAAGATATTAATGGAATATGCGAAACGAAATTTCTACCATACGACTTTTGCAAAATGGTTTACACCAAGGATACCTTTCAATCCTGTCATCACCCCGGCCGAAAAAGAAGAAATAGAAGAGCTTCAAAATACCACTTTAGATTTAGAAGAAGTACTGGATCACATCCAGCCAGAGCACATCCAGTTTCCCATTCTGATGAAACAGTACATCCGTCTGAATGCCCGTTTCCTTGGTTTTAACCTTGATCCCAATTTCAACAACTCCCTCGATGGTCTCATGATCCTCGATCTCGAAGATCTTCCTGAAGCAATGATCGAAATGCTTCAAAGAGAATAAGCAAGAAGCAATTGGTTTCAGGTCATTATCAATGGCAATTAAAAAAATTTGCGGCAAAAAACCTGGTGTAGCTGTTCATATCCCCTTGATTTTAAAATATTAAATATTTCAACCGCATTTCTCTAAGGACGACTAAGCTTCATCGGAGCGGCACATAACTAAATGAAGAAGCCGGTTGGGAGAACCGGCTTCTTACGATAATGGCTGGAAATAAGGATATATGCCCTTCCATTATATTATTAACAAGGTTTACTTATTTGCTTACCATAAATCCTGTGCTGCCCAGATATCCTGTATCAGAATATACCATCAGGTTGTAAGTGCCTGGAGTCATGTTATCGGTAGGTTCAAATGACATGGATACAGACTGACGATCATGAAGATCAATTTTTTCAAGATCTGCCGCACGAACGGTTACAGCCTGATCACCGAAAGTTAAGTTCACATCTTTTCCTGGCACCACAGCAACCGGATTGCCGTTGAATTGTGTCAGCACAAGATAGATTTCATGTCCTCCCTGCAATTCTTCAGGGATATTGTTAAGATCAAATTTTACATTTATCTGATCGATTTTCTTCCCTTTTGTGGTCAGTTTGTCTCTCTTGTCTTCAGACATTACTGTGAAATTATCAGCAGTAAAACCTGCAGGTGCAATGGTCTTCAGACGTGTAGTCAGCTTGGTATTAGCTACGGTCAGCGACATCACCTTTGTATTCAGGTTGACAACTTCATCTTTAGTTGAAGTCAGTTCTTTGTTTAGATCATGATTGCTTGCAGCAAGTGCTACATTTTCATCTCTCAGGTTGGCGATATCTTTTTCAAGTGCTGTCTTCAAATCTTCCATCTGTGCCAGTCTAGTTTCGATTTGTTGGTTGTTAACCTGACTGGTTTTCAGCTCCTTTTTTGCTTTTGCGATCCTGTCCTGCAGATCAGCGACTTCATTTACTTTCTTTTGAAGATCAGCAGAAAGCGTGTCGTTACTAGCGATTTCGCCTGTGTAAGCAGTGTTCAATGTAGCTAATTCGCCCTGAAGCTGATTTCTGGTGTTATCAAGTTGTGTGCTTAGGTCCATAGCCTTGTGAACCGCTTCGTTATGTCTGTTATAAAACATAGCCCCAAAAGCAATAGCACCGATCAGAAGTACTCCCATAATGATAGAAGCTACTTTCCATCCTAAACCCTGGTTGTCGGAAATTTCAGTTTTATTATTTATGTCTGTCATAGAAAAAGAGATTTTAGATAATGTTGAGATATAATTTAAGTAAGTAGTCTGTCGATAAATTGTGATTTTGATTTTTATCCAAGCCGATCACTGCTCCTATTTTTGAATTGATGTTGTGATCAATTTTGATTTGACATATAAACGGCAGGGTTTAAAAAAGGATTGCAAATAAATTTTTATTTTGGTGTAATTGGCTGAATATCAATTAAATATAGTTTAAAAATCAGTGTTATTCTCTTTAGATCACCCGTGTTTTCTGCTGCCTAAATAAGTGTATTCCCTTAGCTTAAAACCTGTTTTCTAATGGTATACAAGGTCCTTTTATTGATGCTTTAAATTGTCTCCGGGACAATCAGAATTTTAGCAGAAAGTTTTTTAAAATCATATTGGTTTTTAGTCTCAAATACTTCTATTTTCTTTGCCTCATGGTGGGATGGATTCGTGTTATCTGGAGGTTTATTTATTTCGCATTTTCTACGAGCATCCATATCATAGGATTCCTGGTAATGATTGCGATTGGAAAATCAAAAAAGTTAGCTGGTGCCAGGCTGAGGAGGAGATGGCTGAGCCATGTGCCCGCGATGATGGGTATGCGGATGCAATTAGAAGGCGAACCATATCAGGGCACATGTCTGTATGTAGCCAATCACGTTGGTTATATTGATCCATTTGTTATTCTGGTCCATGTCGAAGCTAATGTGGTCGCGAAGGCTGAAATTCTAAAATGGCCTTTGGTTGGCCTCGGAGGAAATATGGCAGGTACTATTTTCGTACGTCGCGATGAAAAGACCAGCAGGCATGCAACTTTAATTGCCGTTCGTGCTGCATTGGAAGAAGGAATGTCCATTCTTATTTTTCCGGAAGGCACTAC
>JBDUDG010000202.1:0-6049 GCA_040003045.1 Saprospiraceae bacterium
AAAATATCCGCGCTACCGACAGTTCTTTATTTCACCTGATATAGATCTCAGTAAAATAAATATTAAAAGCAGACCTCTAAAAACTTTGGTTTGTATGGCGAATATTTTTAAGATCCCGGCCCCTGCTCTTGAGATCAATGGAAATGGCGGAGTGAGGTGGAGGTGGATTTACTATTAAAAAGAATATCGAGCACAGCGAGATCCCGCTTTTTAGCGGGAACGTGTAAAGTGTAACGTGTAACGAATAATACGTAACGAATAACACGTAACGAATAACACGTAACGAATAAAACAAAAAAGATCAAGTCCTCCTGAATAAATTTTATCTGGAAAATGAATTCATATATTTACCAAAATCATTTTCTATTTACAAATCATTCGCCCCGGGATTTGCATGTTGCTAGCATCTAGAATCTGGCATCTAAAATCTAGAATCAAGCATCCGACGCCTTTTTAACCAGTCCAATCAAACAAATAACTGGAACAAATAGTAAAATCCAAGAGCTGCGACAAATGTCACTGGCAGTGTAAGCAACCAGGCCATAGCAATAGATGAAATTGTGCTTTTCTGAAGATTTTTAACACCTCCCATGCCCACCATACTCCCGGCTATTCCGGAAGACAATACATGTGTAGTACTCACAGGTAAACCAAAACCGCTGCTTAAACCAATAGTTGCTGCGGCAACAAGTTGCGCTATGACGCCCTGAGCGTAATTGAGATGTGTTTTACCGATTTTTTCCCCGATGGTGACTACGATTCTTTTCCAACCGATCATCGTACCGAAACCTAGAGCAAGAGAGATAAGCAGGATCGCCTCGACAGGAGCAAATTCTGATGAATCCTTAATAACGGCCAGGCCATGTTGGAATTCTTTGTGATTAGCATTGTCAGGAATAAAATCTGGTTCAGCTAAAAGTGTCTTGGCCTTTTTTGAAAAGAACTGGAATTTTTTCCTGACTACGAGACGTGTTGCTCCATCTGAAGATTTCAATGATGCCAATTGCAATTCAAGATCATCAAGCATGGCGATAACCTCATGGTGTGGATCCAAAGCATCAGCACTGCGATATTGATTCGTAGCCTCTTTCATTTTTGCTACAGCTTGTTCCATCTTATCAACTTTGATTTCAGGATTCAGCGCATAATATCCTGGCAACATGGTCAGGAGAACGATCATTAAAATACCAACACCTTTCTGGCCATCATTATTACCATGATAAAAACTGACCAGGGTACAAGTGATTAATAGAGCTAAACGGATCAGCATTGGAGGTGGACGATTATTATTCTGTGAAGGGTCCTTGAAAAACTCTTTGTTGCGCACAACAGTCTTTACGAGAAAAAGCAATGCTATAACTACACTAAATCCGAACGCAGGTGAAAGCAACAAAGAAAGACCAATATCCTCAGCTTTATGCCAGTTGATGCCATTGCCACCATGCCTCCAAAAAAATCCCATTCCGGCACCGAGGATAGAACCGATCAAAGTATGCGAGCTTGAACAGGGAATAGCGAGGTACCACGTAAGCAGGTTCCAAGAGATGGCGGTCAGCAATACGGCAAAAATGAGCGTGATATTTTCCCCCAGAGACATAGACATCATTTCACCGACAGGAAGCAGGTTCATAATACTGACAGCAACTGCAATGCCGCCAAGCCATACACCGAGAAAATTCCAGGTCCCTGACCAGATGACTGCGGCAAGAGGTTTCAGAGACTTGGTATAGATGACGATGGCGACAGCATTGGCTGTATCATGAAATCCGTTGACGAATTCAAAAACACAAACCGCAATAATGGCTATGATTAAAAATATAAGATTGGAGGTTGAAAGAGTTGCTAGCGCATGCTGTAGCATAAAGGAGGGTTGGTCTTAAGAAGGTAATTGTAGCTGCAAATTATTGTGTTCTATTGAGAAGGCAACCACGATTCATATTTTATTATTTATTATCTGTCGAATGGTAGTGTAAAGGTACTTATACCCCTATCCTCCATTAGAGGTTGCGTTCAATTTATTGTTAATTCGGTGGTGGATAGTTTACATGGTGTTTACACTGGAGGGGTGTATTCAAATTTCTGATAAGGGATGGTGTTTCGGCTAAATGGCAAACTGTAGCATTTCGGATAAAAATTGTAGCATTTCGGTCAAAACTTACATGACCCGTTTTGATTAAAAATATCGGCATAATTTCGCTAAATGGTATATGCTCCCTAGAGTATTGATGATATAGTATTCTTTGTTCTTTGAAAGAATACCATTTCTTATCATACCTTGTCAGGGAAATGATATACGAACCTTTTCAGGTAAAAGGTATATCCACTAAGAAAGTGGATATTAGTATCTAGTCTATTTGCCCAGACTTATTTCCTCCTATTTTAACCCAATTCATTTCGTCTTAATGAGTAATGGAGTATCCTCTGATGTAACAATATAGAATATATCCAACATTCTGAAGATCGGCCAAATTTGTAAGTGTTGCGACATTTGGAAATATTTTTTTAAAAAAACTTTGAAGTTGTATATAATTTTATTATTATTGTCCAACTAATGATATTTTCTGACCAATTTGTTATTCAGGCTACTTCCTCATTTTTTTAATTGGTCAGTTATTAATTTTTGATTTTTATTTCACATTGCATAAATTGATTTCTTCTTGCTGAGAAAAGTCTTGGCCCTATATATTATTATCTGATTTAAAAATGTTTTAGAATGAAACTGAGTTTGATTACTGCTTTCTTTGCTATAACCATCACATCAAGAATACATAGCCAAGTACAGTCCCACAATTCCTGGTACAGCCCTGTTCTTTTATGCTCTGCAACAGATTTTACCTGGGATCATTTGTTTCCTACTGACGGCAGTCCCATTGAGGAACCTGAATCTTGCATTAAGCCATTTGAAGGCCTATCCAGCGTATGGTTTAGGTTTAAAGTTGCTAATCAATCCTCGATATCTTTTAATATCAAACCTCTTCTTCAAGATGACGATATTGATTTTGCAATTTATTCAAGCGAGAATGGGAAGCCCCAAGAAATAATAAGATGCATGAGTTCCGGTGTAAATCTTGATAAGAACCGAAGTGTTCAGCTACAATGCAGTGGTATTACAGGATTGATTCAAACTGAAAATGATGTTAGTGAACCTCCTGGTTGTAGTCCAAATCAGAATAATTTTCTGAAATCAATTAATGCTTCGAAAGGAGAAGAATTCCTTCTGGAGATTACGAACTATAGATCAGATAGTGGCTTTTCATTCCACTGGACTGGGAATGCCATTTTAGCTCCAGAGTTATGTTTTGGAGAATCTCCTTCCGAAGAATTAGTCAGAATAATTGCTAATCCAAATCCAACGAAAGACCGGATTCAAGGAACAATAATTTCATCAAAGGCTGGTGGTGCTATAATTAGATTATTCAATGCGAATGGTGTCATCATTGACCAGAAATCAACGAATTTGATTTCCGGCACTAACGATTTATCATTATCCGTAATGAACTTTTCTCCAGGCACCTATTATTTGAATTTAATCAAGGAGAGTCTGATAAGTAAGACTATCAAAATTGAAATAGTCAGATAATGCACATTTAATAAAGTTAAAATTCATAAGGTATGTTAAATTTAAAATGTACTCTTGCCATTTTTTTGAACACTTTCGTTATAGGTTTTGCAGTTGCAAATAATCTATTGGCCATTTTAGATGTTCATCCAAATTCCAAAAACCCTTTCGGAAAGGATTCCTTGTATCGAGATATACCTAAATGTCCATCGCCATTTCAGGTTGATTTTAGTATGTCCTCCGATACATCCATCAGGATTTTTATCAATGATGTGAGTGCCAAACCAAATGAACTAGCTTATGAGGTGAGATACAAAAAAGCAAAAGGGATGTCCTGGAAAACAGAATATATTGTTAACGGTAATCAATATTCATTAGGAGGTTTACACCCATTTGAAAAATACATCTTTCAATAAGGAAAGTATGTCTTTCTACAGATGGAAGTTCAGTCTTTAGTGATTGGATTTTAATCAACAATACTGACTACAGAACTCCGAGTGGCCCACAATGTGGTGAGCTTGGGAATACAGAAGTCCACATAGTGAATGATCATGTTGTTTCATTTTCAGTTCTTGATACATATTACGATTCCCTCACCGATCAAAGTGACAGGATAGTATTTAAAAGTTTTTGGTGCAACCCTGGGGGATCATGTTATGCGGTTTATTGGGTGTATGACGGTTCGCAAAGTTTTGATTTTGCAAATGACTTACACCGCCTATATCCCGCGTCAGATGTGCACCACAATTATCTGTCACAAATGATAGCTCTTATCGCTACTCCTTCGCATCTGTCACTTCTGCCATTAGGACAAATCCTTGATCAAACAGAATGGGATGCTTTAAATCTCACGCCTACTTGTCCTGATACAACTATTTACACTGCTCCGGCGATACTTAATACACATTGTGGGGATTCTTTTGCAATTCCTTCTCCTGGCACTGACAATCTTTCTTCATTGAGTATTGGAGATACATTTGACATAGGAGGATATCCATTAGCTGTCACAAGTGTTTCAGGAAGCGGAGGAACATACTCGGGGACTGCAGATATTTTGCTCCCCTGGCAAGGTCAAGTGTACAACTTGCCATTCTCTAGTCTTTCCTTTGATAGTAAAAGACACGTTAAATCTGGTTCAATTACCTTAGAATCTGATCCTCTCTTTGATCCGGGAGATGTAGGCGCCCTTGATATCGGAGGTGCAATTTGCATTCCTTCAGTACCACCTCAATATTGGGATACTACTGGCAATAATTCAGTCACAGGATTGCCATGGGACACTTATGGATTCGGCTCCGACAGCACCTATATTAAAGAGCCACCATATGGGGGTTACCAGGAAGGAGATCCGTATGATGAACATTATGATCCAAATGGCTTTGATGTCAATGGTATTAATGCAGTCACTCATACTATATACAATGAACATGGATGCACCAGAGACAGTATTGACTCACAGGGACAACCTTGCAACCCAGCAGGTCCTGGTCCTTATTATTGGCTGAATGAGAATACCCTTGGCCCCGAAACAGAAGAAGGGATCGCTTTCGCAAATTCGCTTGAGGATACACTTGGGGATATCCTGACAAACTTATTGGATTCAATGGAAATCAAGATTAATGATAGCATTGATATTCAAAGGGATGATTGTGATGTGATAAGGTCTGATATGGATGATCTATTAGATGAACTGGAATATAATAGAGACTTCATCTATGGACCTGATGATGAGTATTATGAAGAAGGAATGTATAAACGATTTACTTCTCGTCCCCAGCCTTTTAAAGTTACAATGGACAGGGATCCAAATACAATTGCTTTAGAAAATAAACACATAGCATTGTATGGCTGTGATGCAAAACTTGGAATATTCATTAATTTATTAGACCTTATAAATGATCTTCAGGGATCACCAGGATTTGAGGATCTGAAATCATCATTAATTGAAAAAATAAAAAGGTTTACTTCTACTCAGGTTTCACAGTATCAAAATTTTTCGGAGTTAAAGAAATGGCTTAAAGATGAAATCTTCAAAACTCTCAATGCAAACTACATTGAGGCCTTCGGTGCACCAATAGGATATCAGGATAAGAAACGACATCCCATTGACTATAAGCCTAATTGGAAAAGCGACCAAACTGAAAATAATTCATTAGTTTCTGTAGTACCATATCTGGAATCCACTTTCAACTTTCATCCTGGTCAATTCTCAGAAATGGATCCATATTCCTGTATTTCGCAATACCAGAAAGGCAAGATGTGGATTAATGGTATTCACAGAGCATTTTACTTAGAAGCAATAGCTAAGAATGCTGCTTTGACAGAAGCCTTGACAGGAACAAGCATAATGCCGATAAGAATATCGACTGAAATAAAAGGGACAATGTATACCATTCTCATTGATCGGATCACGTTGGGAACTTCAGGTGCCGACCTTGATGCTTATTTGATAATAGAGGATCAAAAAAGTGGTCAAAAAATGGTCTTTGA
>JBDUDG010000203.1:0-6019 GCA_040003045.1 Saprospiraceae bacterium
CATCAACGTCGCGCCGCGCTACGCGCGCCTGCGCACAAGCACTCGATCAGATACCGGATGACAGCTCATTGACCATCGACGGCAGCGAATGTAATTTTATTGATTACGATATCCTTGAAATTATCTCAGAATACCACCAAAAAGCAGAGGACAAGAATATTGATTTAATATTAAAAGGTATTGAAAATGTGAATGTTACAGCAGTACATTAAGTTTAATTTTAAGTTTCATATGGATATAAAAAAATATCTGCTCAATACCGGAATATTATTTTCCCACATTTCCACATCACTACATTATTTTCAATTTCATTTCAATAGCCTCAGCTGAACTACAAACCACCTTTTAGTAATGACAAACACGATGGCAAAAAGGATGATGAGGATGATGATCAGGTAGTCCATTAAAGGAAAATATCTCAGCAGCCAGGTCAAAAGTCCCATCGCAATACCTGTGATGATCAGCATAGGTTGCAATTGCTTTTTCGCAAGCGTATACTCTTCAGGGTATTCAAGAAAAACACTGATCATTGTGATACTCCAAAGGAAGATGGCTATACCTGCGCCAAACAGAATTCGCTCAACAAATAAATAATTTGAATCTGCACCAGACGATCCCATCATCAAACCTGGAAAACTTGCCCCGGTAAGGCCAAGCGATGCAAGAACAGGAATAAATAATATCAGCATGCCCTGACCACTGAGAAATCCCTTTTTACACTCCCTGTCAGCAATCAAAGCAAAAAATATCCACCACATTAAAAATACAATAAGGATCCCAAGACCGAAATTAATCCATGTGGTTCCATTCATGCTCATCAGACCACTAGCGCCGCTGATGACACCCAGGATGGCTTCACCAAATACGATGATGGTGATCAGTCCCATCCGTTCCATCATGCTGGAGGACAATGAAAAATCATCATGCCCTTTTCGGAATCGCCTCACTCCCAAAAATGGAGGTAAATAATTTAGTATTAGTGCCAGCCAAAATAGCAAGCGTTGGAATTGCTGTGGAACTACCAGTGTAGAAAGAAGAGTTCCAAATGCCAACAAATAGCAAATCGTATATGGCAGATTCAATTTGCGGTGATTCTTATCATATATCCCAACACTCCACCACAAATACGTAATGAATATCTGCAAGACAGCAAGTGCAATTGTACCTCTGAACAAAAGTATCTCAGACGGACTTTCAAGGGTCACCGCAAGGGCAGCCACAGCCACCATTTGCCAAAGTGTCATAAACCGCGTTCGAATTCCGGGAGATCCATGCAGATCATGATAAAGACTGCCATTGAGCCAGCCCCAATAGATCATACTGAAAACGTATAGATAATTCTGCAATCCATCCCATCCGGGATGCTGCGCAAGCTGATGCGTAGTTTTGGAAATAACAATGACATAGACAAGGTCATAAAATAGCTCCAGCCAACTGATCTTTCGTTCTTCAAACGTTGTGGAAAATTTCCGTGGCGGACCCCACCAGATGTTAGCGTTTTTCTGACTCATATTTTTGTACCAGGCTTCATCTTTATTATCTTATGAATCAAATCGGGAGATTTTTATCTCAAACTTATAAATAGTCAGGAGATTTAACTTTATTTGCAATCATGTAAAACTCGAATCATTCTATGAAAAAAATACTTCTCTTCATTCTCCTGTGCTCAGCTTTCGCACTGCAATTCTGTTCTTCATCAAAGAAAGCCATGGCAGATAAACACAAGGTGGTCATGATGTCTTACGCAAAAGATATCTCTCCGATTATTTCTGCACGTTGCAGTCCATGCCATTTTCCTGAGAGTGGAAAAAAATTACCACTCAATTCTTATGATGCATTGGTAACCAATGTGGATGCCATATTGATGCGGGTGCAATTACCGCAAGATGATCCGCATTTTATGCCCTGGAAGAGCAAAAAAGAACCTCTTTCAGATAGCCTTATTCAGGTGATCAAACTTTGGAAGGACCAGAAAATGCCCATGTAAAGGTCAATAGCTATTCTTCACAGCGGAGCCAGTTATCTTTTTAAAATCAATCTTCCAAGGAAAAAATTCCAGGGAATGTCATGAACTAACTATAAAACCCTGGTAAGTTGAGCGGGCCTGCAACTTCTTTGAGCAAGATCCTTGTCGATCATTAAGCGGAGTCGAAATGAAACGACAAAACAATTCCACATTTTCACATCACGGCATTATTTTTTGTGTTTTACGTTTTCCATAAATTTAATCACTAACTGTTCGTCAAGTATTCCATTTATTCTTAAGCCCGAACAAATATCAACTCCGAAAGGCTGAACTTTCTCTATCGCGTCTCTGACATTTCCCGGATTTAATCCACCTGCCAGGAATACCGGTTTCTCACATTGCTCCACAATAGACCTGCTTATATTCC
This sequence comes from Saprospiraceae bacterium, assembly GCA_040003045.1. GTDB lineage: Bacteria > Bacteroidota > Bacteroidia > Chitinophagales > Saprospiraceae > Opimibacter. The sequence goes on from JBDUDG010000203.1 coordinate 2,394, forward strand.
AATCATGTATTCGTCCTGTTCCACCCAATTCCTTTACTGCAAGTTTTGGATTACCACTGTCAAGAAGAAAAGCGTCAACATATACCGAAAGTTCAAGTGCCTCAGCTATCGAACTTATTCCGGTGACGTGTATGACCTGAACAAGTTTTACATGTGGTAGTTTTTGTCGTAGTTCAGAATAGACATTCTTATCATCAACTGCATCCACGAGTTGAAGGACCTGCACTTGCGTCTTTTGATAGATATCAATGATGCCGCGTGCAGATGTTTCAGAAGTAAGGAGAAAGGTCGAAACACCAGGAGGCACTTTTTCAGAAATTTCCCGGATCAATGTAACGGTAATAGGTCCTGGTCCACTTGGCATCGGTCCTACCATGCCCAGCGCACTGGCACCGTGATGAATGGCAAGTCTGGCTTCCTCAATACTGCCAATGCAACAAATCTTAACACGAGGAGCAATCATTTAAATGCTTATTTTTTCGATAAATGTATGTTATCCAATCGGTTATAACTAGGTCTCTATTTTATAACTAATTCTCCCTTAACTTTGTCATGGACACGAAATACTAGTAAATCGTAAATCCAAAATCTAAAATCTAAAATCTAAAATCTAAAATCTAAAATTCAAATAATATGTATCCAGCCGAAATAGTTGCCCCCATGACCCAGGACTTGCTTTCTGCAGGTTTCGAAGCGCTTGAAACACCACAGGAAGTATCAGAAGTCTTTGAAGATCAACGTGGTACTGCCCTCCTGGTCGTAAATTCCGTTTGCGGTTGCGCCGCTGCCATGGCCCGCCCGGGAGTCAAAATCGCGCTTCAGAATGATAAACTACCTGACAATCTATACACTGTATTTGCGGGAGTAGACGCAGATGCTACTTTAAAAGCAAGAGAATATTTGCTTCCTTATCCTCCGTCATCCCCGGCTATAGCCCTTTTTAAAGATGGCAAGCTGGTTCATTTCCTGGAGCGTCATCACATCGAAGGCCGTAATGCCATGATGATCGCTGAGAATCTAAAAGCAGCTTTTAACGAGTATTGCTAGGTTGGAAAAAATCACCGAAAAGGATTCTCCTTATCATCATCTCGAAAAGATGTCGACAGGCGATGTTCTTTCACTTATCAATCTTGAAGATCAAACCGTCGCCGGCAAAGTTGCTGAATGCATTCCTTCTATCGAACGTCTCGTAGAAGATATCGTCGTACGAATGCAGGACGGTGGCAGGCTTTTCTATATCGGTGCAGGCACCAGCGGAAGATTAGGAATCCTTGATGCTTCTGAATGTCCACCAACCTTCGGGATAGATCATGAAGATGTAATCGGCCTGATCGCAGGTGGTGATGCCGCCATCCGAAAAGCACAGGAATTTGCAGAAGATGATAGTGAACAGGCATGGAAAGATCTCACGGTATTCCAAATCAATGAAATGGACATACTGATTGGAATCGCTGCATCAGGTACGACACCTTTTGTCATCGGTGGTTTGAAAAAAGCACAGGAACATAAAATTCTTACAGCTTGCATTACTTGCAATCCGAATGCTCCTGTAATCTCCCACGCAGTTCATCCGATAGTATGTGTAGTAGGTCCTGAAGTGGTCACCGGCAGCACTCGTATGAAAGCAGGCACCGCACAAAAATTAATTCTCAATATGATCTCCACGACGACGATGATCCGTTTAGGTAGGATCGAAGACAACAAGATGGTCGACATGCATCTCTCAAACAACAAACTGATCGATCGCGGTGTGCGCATGATCATGGATAAAACAGATTTGTCCTACGAAGAAGCATCAACTCTTTTATCAGTTCACGGTTCCGTTCGAAGAGCGCTTCAATCCATTAATTAATTTTATTCACCTCACCGGTTCCGCTGATCTTTGTTGTAACAGTGGCATTTCCAGAGTAAGTGATATTACCACTGCCCGAAATAGTGGATTCAAGATTTTTTGTGGCCTGTACTGTGGCATCGCCCGATCCGCTGACATGAACTACACAATTATCTGACACCAGTTCCACTGCATTCACATTCCCTGATCCACTGATGGCAATGGCAAGCGAGGTGCTTGATCCCATAAGATTAATTTCACCTGAACCACTCACGCTCACTTCAGTCTTGTGCGCATCATATTCCAGCGACATATCTCCTGATCCTGATAGTTGCAGTTCAAGATCATTCAGACTGGAAAACTTTCCTTCCGTGCGAATAGATCCACTCCCGCTTAGACCAATTTTTTCAAGAGTAGGAAGTGTGACATACACTGCAACTTCTTTGGCATTCCTGACTTCTTTATCATAGACAATATTCCATGTTCCATTTTTTACTTCACGTTTGATATTGTCAATGACATTTTTTTGTCCTGAAAGTGTGATCTTCTGCGAGCTTCCCGGAATAAGGACCACATCTCCATCAAAACCAAGGTTGACTCCTTTCAGCGATTCGAGAGAGATGTCTTCGCTTACTATTTCACCTGTTCCTTTGATAGAACCCTGCATCAAGGATTGAGCTTCAGATTTACAGCACAACAAAAGACCCAGGTAAATGATTGAAATGAACAATTTAGTTGACATAACAAATGAGTTTAGAACAATGAAAAAATTTTAGCTAAATACCAGGGAAAGACAAGGGAAATATAATGAGGTTGCATGAGAGTGGTAGGTCGTTGGTCTGAATTTAGTGCAACGTGAATAAGTCCCCTTTAGGGGATTTAGGGGTCAAAACGACGCGCCTCAAAAACATCCCGTGGAAGAAAATACCTCTTCTCTTCCTCCTCCTCTTCTTCTTCCTCCGGCGGCGGTGGCACCTCATCCTCTTCAATATCCGATCTATAGATCCAGGCTAAAAATATCCCCGCAACCCCGCCAAGTAAATGGCTCTCCCACGATATCCCTTTTTGTCCCGGAACAATTCCTCCAAAATAACCGGCATACAAAACAAGCACAATCAGTGCAAGCACAATTGATTTGATGTTACGCCTGAATATACCGGTCCAGAATACTAAAGAAACCATTCCGTACACTATTCCACTTGCGCCAATGTGATACGTATAAGGTGCAGCAAAAATCCACACGCCAAGACCCGACATCAGATAAATCAGGACAAAACTTTTATAAGCAATCCTGGGATAAAACCAAAAGAGGATCGAGCTTAGAATTAAAAACGAAACCGAATTGTAAAACAAATGCTCCCATCCGCCATGGATCAATGGCGCAGTCAATATGGCCGGCAAGCCTTCAATCCTTCTGGGAAAAACACCAAGCGTAGTGAGATCAATTCCTGATACAACCTGGAAAATATGGATGGCCCAGAGAAATCCTACAAAAGATATTGGAAACCAAAATATTTTCCACGCTTTTTGAATCATCAGTCTCAGGAAACTGATTTAGGATATCTGCGTGATACAATACGAATAAATTGCTCAGCCATTTTTGTTCTTTCCGGAGATGCCCAATTGTGTTCCTGCGCCGCACCGGACATGAGCATATTTTTTGCTTCATCAAATGAATTAAAGCTATTTAGTTTTGCACATGTCGAATCAAACAATGATTTATTACCTCCAAATAAATCTTTGAGCGTAAAAATCCGCTCATTCAGACCCATCGCTGATTCAATACTCGATATAG
>JBDUDG010000204.1:0-6014 GCA_040003045.1 Saprospiraceae bacterium
CGACCATAAATTCAAGCGGATAGTATGACTTCAGATACAAACTCTGAAAACTCTCCACTGCAAAACTTGCGGAGTGTGCTTTGCAAAACGAATAGCCTGAAAAACTTTCCACCTGTCGCCATACTTCTGTAATCAGCTCTTCGGGATATCCGCGCTCACGACAATTGCGCCAGAATTTTTCCATGAGCAGACGGAAGGTGTCGGATGATTTTTTCTTGCCGGTCATGATGCGACGCAGCACATCTGATTCATCAAGATCAAGTCCTGCAAAATGATGTACGATCTTCATCACATCTTCCTGGTAGACCATCACGCCGAATGTCTCGCCGAGATTCTGTTCGAAGACAGGGTGCAGATATTCTACTTTTTCGGGTGCGTGAAAACGTTTGATGTATTCGCGCATCATACCACTTTTCGCTACGCCGGGACGAATGATCGAACTTGCGGCAACGAGATGTATATAATTGTCGCAATGAAGTTTTGTGAGCAGGCCTCGCATGGCGGGTGATTCAATATAGAAACATCCGATACATTGTCCCGAATAGAGTTGTTCTTTGACGAGCTTATCTTCTTTGATCTTCACGACATCGTGGATATCGACTGCCTTTCCCTGATTCTGGCGTACGAGACTGACGGCATCTTTGATATGTCCGAGGCCACGCTGACTCAGCACATCATATTTGTGAAAATTGAGATCCTCTGCATGATACATATCGAAGTGCGAGATGGGAAATCCTTTGGGCATCATCTGCAATGCGGTGTGATACGTGAGGGGACGTTCTGAAACGAGAACACCCCCTGCATGGATCGAGAGGTAATTGGGATATCGTTCGATCATCTCACCGTAGCGGAAGATGTGTTGTGCATAAGGATGATGTTTGGCGCTGGCCATGGGTGCTTCGACGATGGCATCTATGTCTGCTTTTGGGAGGCCGACTACTTTGCCGAGTTCGCGGATGATGGAGCGGCCTTTGAATGTATTGTATGTCGCCAGCAGTGCGGTGTGTCGGTGACCATAGCGTTTGAAGATATAATCCGTGACATCATCGCGTTCATCCCATGAAAAGTCGATATCAAAATCGGGTGGTGATGACCGATGCGGATTGATGAAGCGTTCGAAGTAAAGATCAAGTTCGAGGGGATCAACATCGGTGATGCCGAGACAAAACGCTACGAGTGAATTGGCACCACTACCCCGTCCTACATGATGATAGCCTGCTGTCTGTGCATAGCGGATGATATCCCATGTGATGAGGAAGTATGGAGCAAAGCCCAGCTGTCGTATGACTTTGAGTTCGCTCTCCATTCGGGTGTTTGCTTTTGTGTTTGTTTTGCCGTAGCGTCGATTGCAGCCTTCGCGTGCGAGCTTGAGTAGAAGTTGATGATCGTCACGTTCTGAGCCGGTGAAGACCTGCCTGTTGTTTGTATTGCCGGAGGGGAGTTCTGCTTCGCAGTGATAGAGAAGGGCTTCTGTATTGCGTATGATCTGTGGGTAGGCTCGGAAGGCGTGATCGATCACATCGCGGTTGACCCAATGTTCGCCCGGACCTGCTGTGTTTTTTTCTTCGAGTTGGCCGAGCATGATATTGAGGTCGACACAGCGCATGAGTTTGTGGACTTTGTAGCCGGTGTCGCCGTCATAGGTGATGGGTTGCCAGACCACGAGGCGGTCGGCGTGTTCCCGCAGTGGCGAACTGTACAGGCTGTTCGCTTCAGCGGGCATGATGCCGATGTATTCATAAGGACGAAGGTTTTCGGGAATACCCGCCTCTGGTCTGTAAATTATATAGACATGTTCCATCTCGGGCGGCCGTGTGGGAAGAGGGATGCCGTCGAGAGAGCATGAGGTGAGCAGTTCGCATAATTCGCGCCAACCTTCCGCATTGCGGGCGATTCCGGTGTAGAGGTAGCGGCCATCGAGGCGGAATTCGACACCGAGGACGGGTTTGATATCGCGCTTCTTGCATTCGTTGATCCAGGCGACAGCGCAGGAGGTGTTGTTGATATCGGTGAGGGCGAGGGTGGTAATGCCACGACGGGAGGCTCCTTCGGCCAGCTCTTCCGGGGAGAGGGTGCCGTATTTGAAGGAGTAGTAGGTGTGGCAATTGAGGTACATGGGAGGGTGAAGATACTGATTTTGACGTATTTTTAGTCATTAAAAGACTATTTAACGGTCAATATAGAGCCTAAACGAATGTGAGCCCCATATTCCGTTTCATCCTGGAAAATGAGTTCTAAAATTCTATTTCAATTATTACCTTTTAGCGAAATTGAATTTGAATATCATTCTGGATCGGGCGAATTGGGCGTTTGGAAAAAAGTGTCCAGTTATTAGGGGGCAAAGACAACATTTTAGAATGGACTCCAAAGAAATTAGATTTAAAGGGGTATCGATGTTTATTTTCTTTCTGAGGCACCTGAATTAAATACTTTCAAATGTATTGTTCGTCTTGAAGCCAGAACGCCGGTACCCCATTAGTACGAGAAATTTGACGAGACCGTAAAGAGTTTAAAGGGGATAACTAAGGTGATATTAAACGGCAAAACTATTCAGGTTGCCCGGGGATTCATTTGTTATTCAACGCGGTGCTGTACATCAAATTACTAATAAAACAAATCAGATGATTGAGTTTTTATGTGAAATCAGACCAGGTGCATAGCGCATAATAAACTGTATATTTATAAGTATGAAATACTTCTATTCGATTGCTTTTTGGATATGTATGTTTTTTTGCCAAAATATCTTTGGTCAGGGCTGGGAAAAGTTTTATGATTTTGAGGATAATGACTATGGATTGGAAATCTTTAATAACTCGATTGGAGGCTTTACGGTCATTTCGAATACCCTGCAATATCGAGATGAGAATTTCCTACAATTGGATAGTGATGGGAAGATTATTAAGCAAGTAAGATTTAAGCCACCAGTTGGGTCTTCATCTTTCGCTTTTACGGCTATGGATACCATAGGCAATGGGGATTTCATTGTTACGGGAACTATTATTTACTCTGTTTTCGATAAGCAACGAATATTTTTAATGAAAATTAATTCATCCGGACAGATTCAATGGTTCCATGATTATGGGGGCGTAGTTGACTATAGGTCAAATTCAGTGGCAAGAACCCTGGACGGCGGTTTTGTGATCACAGGTTATAAACATTTGTATCCTTTATCGTCTGGTTTGCTGATTTTAAAAACGGATTCTCAAGGAAGTTTAGAATGGGATCACGAGTATCGGGGACCAAAATATGTACAGGGGAACGATGTTATTCAAACCTCAGATGGAGGATATGCCGTAATAGGAACTAATGGAAATGGGTACTATGGGAACCCTGACATATACCTCCTAAAAACGGATGCAAATGGTGATACATTATGGACCAAAAAATATGGAGATGCAACTCCGGATTTTGGAAATTCAATCATTGAAATAGCCAATAAAAACCTGGTATTCTGTGGAGCAGCTTTCTGGCTGGATAATACGGATTCATATAGTGATGCCACCGTTGTTCAAACTGATTCGATGGGAAAAATAATATGGGCCCATGGATATGAAAACGCTGATAACAGTTCTGCTATCTCCATAAAAAAAACTATTGATGGTCATTTTATTCTGTCTGGAAGTGTAAATGATCCTTTGACCACAGGATACAAAGGCTATCTGTTAAAAATTGACCAGGAAGGGAAATTCATCTGGTCTAAAGCATATAGCGGTGGCGAACTTGATATTTTTAATAGCGTCATTCCAACTCCAGATTCAGGATACGCTGCGATCGGATATCGCCGTGTTTTACCTACAAAAACTACTGATTTATATATTATTAAAACAGATAGTCTGGGCCAGGTTCTTTCATCCTATGTAAGCGGGCATATTTTCTGGGATAAAAATCATGACTGTATTTTCCAGCCTGGAGAATCCGGCACTGATCATTTTATTATCAAGGCATCTGGTAGCCACGATATCTACGGAACCTCCGATTCAGAAGGGAATTTTTTCATCCGGTTGGATACGGGTTCTTATGTGCTACAAGTATTTTCTCCGAATCAATATTGGGAATCATGCACGCCGCCGGCGACTGTAAGTTTGAACCCAAATGACACTGTGCATTTAGAATTCGCCATGCAGGAAACTGTAAACTGTCCATTTCTGACAATTTCCGTGTCAACTCCTTTTTTGAGGCGATGCTTTCCAGGAAGATATTATGTTCATTATTGTAATTCAGGCACATCAACTGCTACAAATGTGATGATTTACATTAAAATGGATTCATTCCTGCTTGTGAATGCTTCTTCAATTCCTTTTTCAATTAGTAATAATGAGTATGTGTTTCAAGTTGACGATTTGACCCCGGGTCAATGTGGCTCATTCAGTATTAACTATACACTTTCTTGTGAAGCTGAATTAGGGACTATTCATTGTGTCGATGCTTCAATACAACCTGATACCCAATGTATTTTGACTGTACATTCCCAGGCTCATTCTAAAGAATGCCAGACTATCAGAGGATCGTTTGATCCTAATGATAAAAGAGCGTTTGTAAATGGACTTGAAGAAGCAACCGTTTCACCAGATTCGACAATTGAATATCAGTTGCGATTTCAAAATACAGGGACAGACACAGCTTTCCGAATTACAATTATGGATACTCTTCCGGAGCAATTGGATTTATTCTCTTTTCAGCCTGGAGCTTCAAGCCATCCATACACTTACGAAATTGTTGGGGAGAGAATTTTAAAATTTACTTTTGATCAAATTATGTTGCCTGACAGTTTTATCAACGAACCCGGGTCACATGGTTTTGTGAAATTTTATATTCAGCAACACCAGAATTTGCCTTTAGGAACTTTCATAAACAATGATGCTGCAATATTTTTTGACTACAACAATCAGGTTGTCACTCCCACATCATCTCTTCAGGTTGAGAAAGTAATCGTTTCAACTAAAGGTGTTTCAGGAGAAGTGGGCTTGAAATTTTACCCTAATCCCGTTTACGAACTTCTGAATATTTCTATTCCCGGACATGAAGAACATATATATTTTAAAATAATGGACAATAACGGAAAATTAATGAAGTCATCAAGTGCAAATGGCCCGAATCTTGAAATACCATTTAACGAATTTATTCCGGGCGTATATTTTATTCAAATTTTCTCAAACATGGATTACATGGGTACTATAAAGTTTATTCACATTTGAAAAAATGGGTTAAATAATTAAATTGTTTACTGACCCATAAATTAATAATGAAAATAGCATTATATATACACATTCAATTCTTTCGCACAGCTCCATGGATGTGTCAGTCAGTTGGTCTCCACAGTTGCTAAAATATCCGCCGACGCATAGGCTAAGGGAGTTTACATTATCTCTGATTCCTGGCAGGGAAACGAATTAAATGTAAAAGCCCACCAACGATTAGGGTTTTTATTTCGGGGGTTAAGTTGACGAAAAAGTTATGAAAGCGACCCATCGCAACCTAAGATTTCCACAAAATCAGGGGAATAAAAAATTTCGTAAAATAAATTTGCGAAAACGAAGAGTTGCACGTATATATGCAGCCGATTAGTTGCTTATACTAAAGGGCAGCCTAAGAGACGTGACATATTTCAGGCTATTGCCGACCCGACAAGACGCACCATTATTGCCCTGATTGACAGGAGATACGTGCCTTACCTAATCCCACAATCAGTATTTTCTACTAAACTTGGATGGCGCAATTGCGTGAATTTGTGCTCAAATCACACCATTTTCACGCTATTTAATTATCTTTAGCAGGGGTGATATACAAGACCACAAAAGATAAAATTGAAGAGCTGCGGAAGCAGTTGTCTGTATTGGCCACAGGTAATGAAAAAGTGCTGCAAGATATTGCCATGGCTGAAATCGCTGAAATCGTATATAATTCCAATGCCATTGAAAATTCCACGCTCACACTTGAGGACACCGAAAAAATCCTTGGTGGTGCTAACCTTGAACGTAAAGTAAATGTGCGTGAAGTATTTGAGGCGAAAAACC
>JBDUDG010000205.1:0-6014 GCA_040003045.1 Saprospiraceae bacterium
AACTGGGTATTTCCAAGAAGACGTTATACCAACTGGTAGAGAGTAAGGACGTATTGGTTGTCAAGGTGTTAGGCCACCATATCTCACGTGAAAAATTACAGTGTCAGTGCCTGATCAAGGAGTCCTCAAATGCAATAGAGGAGATCTTCACGATCATGGACGCCAATTCGCAGGAATTAGCCCAAATGAAGACTAATATTATCAATGATCTTCAGAAATACCACCGTGACGGCTGGCTACTGATTCGGAATTTTCAGCGCGAATTCGTCCTTAAGATCATTATCGACAATTTGGTCAGAGGACGAAATGAAGGTTTGTACCGTGATGATTTCGACCTCGATATCGTCGCCCGGCTTCATCTGTCTACGGCTTTCAATTTGTTTGATGAAGAGCTATTTCCTGCAGGATCTGGTTCCAAAGTCATTCTCTTCAAAGAATATATGATGCATTTCCTTCATGGCATAGTCTCTTCAAAAGGACTGGCCTATATCAAAAAGAAACTTTCCTGATATGAACAAGAGACTTTTCTTACTACTGCTTCCTTTCGCATTTGCCTGGTCCTTGACAGCACAGCGGACTATGAGTCTATCTGATGCCATTGAATATGCAATGACAAATCATCCTGAGGTACGCATTGCGAAATTAAATGTCAAGGATGCTGAATGGCGGATTAAAGAAAATAAGGCCACGGCTTTACCTCATCTTTCACTTGGGGTGAACTATCAGTATTTTATTCAACAACCTGCATTACCTGCAGAGGCTCTTGGTTTTGGCGGTGATCCCGGTCAAAAGATTCGTTTTGCACTACGCAATAATCTCGCAGGAAAAATTGAATATGATCAGCTTCTTTTCAACAATAGTTATATCGTTGGGCTAAAAGCTGCGAAACTTTATCGTGAGTACGTTGATCTTCAGTTGACCGCTGTTCGAGAAAAAGTGCGCAATGCAGTTACAGATGCTTATTTGCCTGCATTGTTAATTTCGGAAACTGTCAAAGTACTTGATTTGAATATTAAAAATCAGGAAAAATTACTGAGTGATTCTAAAGCTACTTACAAAGCAGGTTTCGCTGAACAGCTAGATGTCGATAGATTGGATTATCTCCTTTCAAATTTGAAAACGCAACGGGATAATTTAGTTCGCCAACAAGAAACAGTTGTAAACTATTTGAAATTCACACTGGATATTCCGGTTAAAGAAGAAGTCACACTGTCAGACGATCTTGATGCACTGCTGCAAAAATATGTGAATGTCAATCCGGATGAAGAACTCAATTATAACAACAGACCCGACTATGTGACCATTCTTAAAGCACGTGAATTAAACCAGGTGCAGGTTGATCTCTATACAAAAGATTGGTTGCCAACCGTTTCATTTTTTGCATCCTACAATCCAAGTTTCCAGGGCAATGACAAATTATTTTGGATTCCCTCAGCCATCGCAGGAATATCGATCAATATGCCGCTTTATGATGGTGGCCTTTCAAGAGCCAGTCAGGAACGAGCTATCATCGCAGCTATGCAGGTTGACGAACAAAAAAATATGCTGATTAAAGGATTAGATCTTGAAATTCAGAATGCAAGAACTAACTATAAAAATACCAAGCTGCGTGTGGAAGATGGAGAGCGAAATGTAGCCTTGGCACAACGCATTTATGATACGACCCAAATCAAATTTAATTCCGGTGTGGGGTCAAGTTTTGAAGTGACACAAGCACTTGCAGGTCTATTTCAGGCGCAGGGCGAGCTGGTCAATTCAAGATTTGAGTTATTAAAAGCTGTAGTGGCGATTAATAAAGCTTTAGGTAAAGCATAAATAAAGAACAGAAAAATAAATATTGTAAAAACACAAAACATTGTGTCAATAAAAAAAATAACAAATGAAAAATAAAATGAAAACTGTGAATTATATCATGGCCATGTTTTTGCTTTTGATAGCCATCTCCTGCAAACCAAAGGCAGTATCTGATGATTCGATGGCCAAATTAGCCGAGCTTAAAGATCAGAAAGCGGCTATTGAAGCTAAGATCGCAACACTTCAACAAGAGCTTGTTTCAAAAGGCGTCATTGAAAAGTCATTAGCAAAAGTTGCATTAACAGAATTAAAAACTGAGCCCTTCTATCATTTCATTGATCTGCAAGGCAGGGTAGACGCTGACGAGAATGTTGCAGCTGCTTCTAAGATCCCTGGTGCATTAAAGAAAATTTATGTTAAGAATGGTGATGTGGTCCGCCAGGGCCAGCTACTCGCAGAAATAGAAGATGCTGTCATCTTAAGTAGTCTTAATGAACTTAAAGGCCAACTCCAGGTAGCCGAAGATTTATACAAGCGTCAGAAATCCTTATGGGATCAGAATATCGGATCTGAGATTCAATACATCCAGGCAAAGAATAATAAGGAGTCTCTTGAAAGATCTCTGGCTACATTGAATGCGAACTGGGCAATGACTAAAATCTATGCTCCGACTTCAGGTACGGTAGACAATGTTATACTCAACCAGGGTGAAGCTATTTCTCCAGGGATACCTCTCTGTCTGATTATTAATTTGTCAAAGCTTAAGATCAAAGGCGAAGTGACAGAAGCCTATGCATCCAAAGTGAACAAGGGCGACCAGGTGAAAGTATATTTTCCCGATACAGAAAAGGAAATTAATACCACAATCAATTATGTGAGCAAGAGTATCAATACGGTCAGTCGCACATTTGCCGTAGAAACTGTTCCTCTCAAAGGAGATTACAGGGCCAACCAGATCGCAGTGATGAAAATCATCGATTATCAGAATCCTAAAGCCATCATCATCCCTGTCAATCTCATACAGTCATCACCAGAAGGAGACTATGTGCTTGTAGCTGAAAAAACAGGAACAGCTGATCAGGCAACCATAAAGAAAGTAACGGTAAAGCAAGGACAAAACTATAGCGGCTTCGTGGAAATACTGAGTGGATTGAAAGCCGGAGATCTTGTAGTGTCTACAGGATTTCAGGATATCAACAACGGCGAAACTGTTCTTTTCTAATATCCATCTGAATTAGCAACAAGAAATAAATTCTTCTAACGGCTTTATCAAAAGCTTCCTTATCATAATATGAAAGAGTTCAAACCAACATCCTGGGCAATAGATAATCGGACTAGTATATTTATCATCGTCATCCTGATTACCCTCGCGGGAATATTATCCTACCGGGCCATCCCGAAAGAACAATTTCCGGATGTAACGGTGCCACAGATATTTGTGACCACTATTTATCCCGGCGCGTCTCCTTCAGATATGGAGCAACTCATCACTAAGCCTCTCGAAAAACAATTGAAAGGGCTGACCGGTGTGAAGAAAATCACCTCCTCCTCCGTCCAGGACTTTTCAAATATCATCGTTGAATTCAATACGAACCTGGATGTTGCACAGTGCAAGCAAAAAGTAAAGGATGGTGTAGATAAGGCAAATCGCGATCTGCCGACAGACCTTCTGGAAGATCCTACCATTACGGAGTTTGATATATCCGAAATCCCGATCATGAATGTAAATATTTCCGGTGATTTTGATTTGGACAGATTGAAGGATTATGCAGATAAAATGCAGGATCGAGTTGAAGAACTTCGCGAAATTACCAGGGTGGATATGATCGGAGCCCTTGAAAAGGAAGTACAGATTAACGTCGATAAATATAAACTGGAAGCAGCTAAGCTCACATTCCGGGACATTGAAAACGCATTAGCTTATGAAAACGCTACTATCTCTGCAGGAAATGTAGATATAGGTGGGATGACTCGTTCAGTTTCGATTCGAGGTGATTTTAAAGATGTCGAGCAAATTAAAAATCTTGTCATTTCTTCTCAAAGTGGAGCATTCTTATACCTGAAGGACATCGCCGATGTTAAGATGAGCCATGAAAAGCAGGAGAGCTTCAGCAGATTAAATACAAGGAATGTTATTTCACTGAATGTAATAAAGCGGTCTGGTGAAAATCTTATTGAAGCTTCTGATAAGATCAAACTCATTGTGGAAGACATGAAGAAGAATGTTTTTCCAAAAAATCTCGAAGTGTCTATCACGGGTGATCAGAGCCGTGCCACACGAGTAACACTCCACGACCTGATCAATACAATCATTATCGGGTTTATCCTGGTGACACTGATCCTGATGTTCTTCATGGGCCTCACAGATGCTTTGTTCGTCGCCCTGTCTGTTCCTCTTTCAATGTGCATAGCTTTTATGCTGTTGCCATCCATAGGTTATACACTTAATATTATCGTACTGTTCGCGTTCCTGCTTGCATTGGGAATTGTAGTGGATGATGCCATTGTGGTCATTGAGAATACACACCGCATCTATCACATGGAACCAAATCTCACCATTTCACAAGCTGCCAAAAAAGCAACAGGGGAAGTTTTTCTTCCGGTGCTTTCCGGTACTCTCACGACTTTGGCTCCGTTCTTTCCCCTTGTCTTCTGGGGTGGGATATTTGGTAAATTCATGCACTATCTCCCTGTCACGGTGATCATTACATTGACCGCATCATTGGCCGTGGCCTATATCATCAATCCTTTGTTTGCAGTATGGTTCATGGGCGACCCTGTAAGAGAAGGAAAAGTAGTGAACCCTGTAAAGAAAAAACGACGTCGCATATTCGGCATTAGCCTGATCGTGTTGACAACAGTTGGATTATATATGTCTGGAAATGTAGGCATGGGTAACTTTGTTTTAGTTTGCATTCTTTTCGGAGTTGTTTACAAATATGTGTTATCGAAAGTGGTCAGGGGATTTCAGCAAAAAGGCTGGCCATGGATCCAGAATAGGTATGCAGGCTTCCTCACCTTTGCTTTAAGACATCCATGGTCCATGTTATTAGGAATGGTATTCCTTCTTCTTGCTTCTTGTGGCATTACTATGACCAGGCAATCCAATATCGTCCTGTTTCCAAAGGCAGATCCAAATTTTATTTTCGTGTACCTGACGATGCCAGTGGGAACTAATGTCCATGTGACCGATTCACTAACTAAAGTGATTGAAGCAAAAGTAATTGAGACATTAGGAACAAATAATCCGTCAGTTGAGTCCGTCATTACCAATGTTGCACTCGGTGCTTCAGAAGATCAGTTGGACAGATCAGCCACTTCAAATAAAGGTAAAGTTGGTGTTGCTTTCGTAGAGTACAGTAAACGAAATGGCGTCAGCTCAAGAGAGTATATGGACAAGATCCGAAAAGCTACAAAAGGACTTATCGCAGGAGCAGAAATTGTAGTTGATCAGGAACAAGGCGGACCTCCGACACCGAAACCTGTCTCCGTAGAAATACGAGGAGATGATTTTGATAAATTAATCTCTACTTCCAGAATGGTGAAAAAATATCTCGATTCACTTGCCATTCCCGGAGTGGAAGAATTGCGAAGTGACCTCATCGTCAGTAAGCCTGAGATAAGTATCCAGGTAGACCGCGACAGGGCGAACAGAGAAGGGATCAGCACCTTACAAATCGGATCTGAATTCAGAACCGCCATTCTTGGAAGAGAAGCTACAAAGTTCAGAGATGGTGAAGATGAAATACCTGTAGTGATACGTCTTCAGGAAAATCAACGAGAGAATATCAATGCCGTGGAAAATCTGAATATCACTTTCCGGGATATGAATTCTGGAAAACTGCGTTCAGTTCCGATTGCCGCATTGGCAGATGTGAAGTATTCCAACACCTTCGGAGGTATTCGCAGAAAAGACCAGCAGCGCCTTGTGACTATTTCTTCCAATATCACTGCGGAATATCAACCTAAACAAACTCAGGTAGTCAATGCTGTCAAATCAGCCATTGCCCAGTTGCCCCAGCAGGAAGGAGTAACGGTTGGTTTTGAAGGAGAGGACGCAGAAATGACGGATGCCATTAATTTCCTCGGACGATCACTCGTGATTTCCATTTTTATCATTCTGATCATACTTGTAACTCAGTTCAATTCACTTGGAAAAACACTGATCATCATGACTGAAGTGGTATTCTCTATCATAGGAGTGTTGCTGGGTCTTGCAA
>JBDUDG010000021.1:0-20315 GCA_040003045.1 Saprospiraceae bacterium
CTGTCATGCACCCTGGGTGATTGTCAGGATCTGCAAAATCATTCAGCCCGGGTCCCATTGGATTGAAGGCGAGGTCCTCGCTGTTGCAGACGACCTGTGCTTCGGAGCAGTCATTTATTTGAGCATAGGCTCCATGAGTGAAGAGGAGCAAAAGAGCTAAGAGAGAGAATATAGTTGATTTCATGATCACAACTAAAGGTAAGAAAAAGAGTAGCGCGTAGTGAAATGTTGTTTTTCGAGTAAACGGTGAGTTTGTGGCACAAAATTGAGGTGGTAATAAAAGGAGAGAGAGATGGAATATTTTTATGAAATCTATGTTGATTCGTTTTGTATAAAAATCATTTCACATTTAGGTGAAATGGTTTTGTATCAATCTTACAAATTTCATTTCGTATTTCGTCGAAATGCATTTGCGGCAATCTGAGATAAGACTCATAGGATATTGTGAATTGTGTTTTGAATAATTTTAAAAATTTCATTTCGTATTTCGTCGAAATACTTTTGACCCGATCTGAAGTCCTTTCCCCTCATCTTCCCGGATCCATTTTAATTCACCTGGCCAAAACCTTCTATTTTAGCTTACTTTACCCATCATCCCAGGCACCAAAGGCATGTACCTAAAATCATTCCTATTCTTTTTTTGCTTAGTCAATCCACTCATGGGCTATGCCAATCTGGACTCCCTCCTGAATAAATTAGATCAAAACATTCTGCTCCGCCCAGTCCGACTACATGAAAAATATGAACACATTACCACACTTCGCCACGAACTCGCAAATAGTCGCAGCCGATCAGATTCTTTTCAGATTATCTTAAACCTGTCCAGGGAATATCAATCCTTCAATTACGATACAGCCTATATCGAAATCCAACGATTAAAAAATACAGCATCCTCCACCAATGAGAAAAATCAGGCAGAAATCCAGGATGCATTTATTCTGTTGTCCTCCGGCTTGTTCAGGGAGTCCATTGACAAACTCAATGGTTTGTCCATGGAGCAAGCACCTGATTCAATCAAACGCATGTATTTTTTTTATCTGGCCCGAAGCTATTTTGATATGGTCGATGCGTATACCCACTATCTTAATATTGAAAAACAATTCAGGTCGGGCCTGGATTATCTCGATCTGGCGATCCACTTTGCAGAAGAGAATTCTGTAGAACAACTTTCCTATAAAGGATTGAAAGCGCTGAAGATTAATGAACGGGAAGAAAGCAAGAAGATTTATCTGAAACTTATTCATTTTCCTGCGATCACCACACGCCAGCTGGCCATTGAGTATTCGGTACTGAGCTCGCTGTATGAAGGCACAGATCAGGATTCAGTTTTATTTTATATGATCAATGCAGCCATTGCTGATGAGAAAGCATTAGTGATGGAAAGTACCGCACTTACCTATCTGTCAAAATATTTTGCTAACTCAAATAACTTTGAACGAGCCAGCCGCTACATCGATTTAGCCCTGGCAGATGCCAATTATTTTGGTGCACAATATCGGAAAATGCAGATCCTGGATATACTGCCTCTGATCGAGAAACGTCGTTTGGATATTGAAAAATCGAAATTCCGGCAGTTCGTTATTTTCTCTGGTATTTTGACAGGCTTACTCCTGTTTTCAGTCTTTCTAATCTACAGGACACAACGCCAGAAGAAATATATCAATGAGCAAAATCTTCAGATCCATGCACAAAATGAAAAACTCATGGAGAGCGAAGCCACCATACGCGATGCCTACAGAAAATTAGAAGTCTACGCTAAGAAGCTAAATGAATCATCAAAACTTAAAGAGAAGTACATCGGTCATTTTTTCGAAGGAAATTCCAATTTAATTAATCGGATCAATTCTCTTTTTACCTCATCATTAAAACTGGTACACGAAGGAAAATTTAAAGATGCCATTTATACGCTCAAGCAATTCAATGATACCTATGAAATGAAAAAATTGCTCCAGGATTTTGATTCCACTTTTCTGACCGTTTTCCCGAATTTTATCGAACAAATCAATCAGTTCTTTCCTAAAACTGAGCAATTTCCCTATCCTGGAAAGGATAAGCTGACCCTCGAACTCAGGATTTTTGCCCTGATCAGATTGGGGATTTCAAATAATCATACGATTGCCAAAATCCACGATTATTCTGTGAATACGATCTATACTTACAAAACTAAAATTCGCAATAAATCATCTCTTTCAAGCGACGAGTTTGATATGGCTATTCTGGAGATCAAATCAATTTGGGATAAGGAAGTAAGCTGATAAAGCTGTAAAATCCAATTTTAAGTAATTTAAGATCTATATTTTATAAATCATAGTTGGTTATTAATCAATTACTTGAATTTAATGGACCCCTGTTTTTTCTATATTATCAGAATATGGGTCTGGCTGCCTTCCCTTCCCGTTTAGCTTTGTATATGCTTCATTCAAAAGACGAAAGGAAGCATTCATGCATCAATGTCATACCCTATTTAAACCAGCCTTTTAAATCTGATTCTTCCAGCTTCCTATTTAAATGTGTCAACATGAAGAGACTGTTACATTTTGTATTTGATACTTTCTTGATCGTATCGATGCTGACATTTGTGTGTCTTTCCAATCTTTCAGCCACTGCCTGTCAGATGATGTCTCATACGGTGTCAGGAACAGTTACTGATAAGGAAACCGGCGATCCGCTTCCGGGGGTGACCATCCTGGTGAAGAATTCACCTTCGCAGGGCACCGTTACTGATTTTTCAGGAAAGTATTCTATTGCACTGGCTGATCCAAAAGCTATTTTGACCTTCTTGTTTACAGGTTATACTTCTCAGGATATTGCGGTCGATGGAAGGGAAAAAGTTGATATCGTCCTGTCTTCAGATGTTGAAGCCTTGGAGCAAGTTGTAGTCATAGGCTATGCAGTGCAGAAAAAAAGGGATGTGACGGGAGCAGTCTCTTCCATATCATCAGATAATCTTAATCCGGGTGCCATAACCAATCCACTGCAACAAATAGCAGGCAAGGCAGCCGGTGTCAATGTGACTCAGGTAGGTAGCGAGCCGGGATCTGCCCCGGTAGTTAGGATAAGAGGTATCACTTCACTTCTCGGCGGCAGCGATCCATTGGTAGTGGTAGATGGAATACAGGGAAATATGGATTTATTGAACCAGGTTCCCCCTTCCGAAATTGAATCCATTGATATCTTAAAAGATGCTTCAGCCACCGCCATCTATGGTTCGAGAGGTGCTCCGGGCGTCATCATCGTGACAACAAAAAAATCATCAACAGGTAAATTTAATGTGGAATACAACGGGGTAACCTCGATAGATTTTCTGGCGAATAAACTGGAGGTGTTTGATGCTGCAAAATGGCGTGAACAGGCAGCAATATGGGGCGTTCCGGTTTCAACTGATCATGGATCTGAAACGAACTGGTACGACCTATTAACCCAAACAGGCATGACACATAATCATACTCTTTCTTTCGGAGAAGGTTCGGAGAACTTCAATTACAGAGCTTCTGTCACAGCTATTCTGCAGGATGGAATCGTGATCCATAGCAGCAATAATAATTATATCGCAGGCATTCAGGCCACTCAAAAAGCACTGAATGATAAATTGGCAATGACCATTCATTTAAATAATAGTATCAGGAAAAATATCGGAAGTCCGGGTGATGTAGGCCGCGCTGCTTTCCGCTCTAATCTCATCACGAACACCTACATTTCCAAACCAACAGATCCTGTATTATTCGATGACGGAAGTTATTACTTTGATGAAAATGTATTTCAGTACATTAATCCATATGCTGTTGCTAGTACGATCGTCAATGAAGGTGAAACACACAATCAATTCGGAAGCCTTAGAGCAGATCTTGATATAACGAAAGGACTTTCCTTAGGATGGTTTGGTAGCTGGCGAAAAATAGATCACAACTCAGGTTATTTTGCACCATATGCTTCTACGCTTCCTTCAGCCATTGATAATCAGGGCGTAGCCAATGTTGCGTCAAATCTTACAGATGAAAAATTAACGGACATCAGTCTGAACTATACTAAAGCGTTCAATATACAAAGGATTACAGCTACCGCTGTATACGAATGGCAGGCTCAGGCATATCAGGGGCATTTCGAACAAGCCAAAGGTTTTATTAATGATATCACGACGTACAATGCCCTTCAATTAGGATCTATCAATAAAGTCCTTCCGGGAGATTTTTCTTCCTATAAGAATGATCGCAAACTAGTCTCATTTCTTGGGCGAATCAATTATTCTCTTTCCGACAAATATCTCCTCACCGCAAGTATACGACGCGACGGTTCCTCTGTTTTTGGAAATGATCATAAATGGGGTACTTTTCCTTCTGTCTCCGCCGCGTGGAGAATTTCTGAAGAATCTTTCATGAGTGGCGAGAGTTTTCTGAATGATCTGAAATTAAGAGTGGGATACGGTGTGACCGGCAATCAACAGGGGTTATATCCTCAACAATCTCTTCAATTAGTCGGTGCATCAGGAACGACCTTTTTCAATGGAGGATTAATCACCAATTTTGCCGTTACTCAAAATTCTAATAGTGATCTTCGTTGGGAATCAAGAAAACAATCAAATGTCGGAATTGATTTTGCCTTGTTTGGAAGTAAGTTAAGTGGCACAATCGACGCCTATTCTGCGACCACTGAGAATCTCTTGTTTAATTACGCCGTTCCACAACCGCCATTTCCTTACGGCTCGATTATTGCAAATGTAGGCAGTCTCAAAAATGAAGGAATTGAAATTTCCCTTGATTATCATCTGATCAGCAAAGAAAATTTTTCTCTTTCTCTGGCTGGGAATGTTTCCTTCCTTCAAAATAAAGTGCTGAAGTTGAGCGGCAGCATTAATGGCGTGGCATTGAATACGAACTATGTGGATTGGGGATACAATGCATTTTTGATTGAGGGAAAACCGATCGGTACGTATTATATTCTTCAAAATAATGGTAAAGATGAATCAACCAATGAAGAGATTGTCACTGATCGAAACAACGATGGCATCATTGATCAAAGCAGCAGAAGCCCTGATCGCTATTTTGCAGGATCAGCATTACCGACGTATACTTTTGCATTTACCCCTTCAATGAGATACAAACATTTTGATCTTTCGATGGTGTGGAGAGGATCAGGAGGGAACAAGATTTATAACAGTACGAAACGAAGTTTCAGCTTTTATGAAAATCTTGGTAAATCAAATCTGCTGGCCAGTGCAGAAAATACAGGTCTTTTTACTTCCAAATATAGCTCTGATCTCTGGCTTGAAGATGGTGCATTTCTGCGTTTCGAAAACGTTTCAGTTGGCTACACTATCCCGGCAAACCGGATTAAAAATATCGGCAATATCCGGATCTCACTGACCGGAAACAACCTGGCCATTTTTACAAAATATACCGGTCTCGATCCGGAATTAAATGTGTCTGGTGGAAGCGGTTCAGGTGCTGATGCCGGCATTTATCCCAGAACAAGAAGTATTGCACTAGGCTTAAATATTTCATTCTAATCCAATGATCGAAAAGATGAAAAAAATAATATTTAGTATAAGCGTTTCACTGATGGTGTTTAGTTGTACCAACATTGATGAAGCCGTGTATGACAAATATGCTGCTACCGATTTCTATGCATCTCCTGAAGGTTCTGATGCTGCGTTGGCCAGTGTTTATGCCCAGATTCCTGGCAACTGGAATGGAGTAGGATATGCCGGCGCTGACAATGGTTGGTATGATTTGAATTGTATGTCATCAGATGAGCAGGTCGTACCACATCGCAATACAGGAGACTGGCAACTTGATTTTGCGCGTTTGTATTTGCGGGATTGGTTGCCCAGTGATTTCATTCTGACCAATACATGGAACTGGTTGTACCAATCAGTGTTTCGTGCGAATCTCGCAGTAGAACAATTGGAATCAGCGAAGGCAGATCCATCAAAGATTGCAGAGGCACACATACTGAGAGCGTTTTTCTATTATCTTCTGATTGATGATTTTGGAAATGTACCTTTCTATACAAAGAATAATTTATCGATTGATCAAATCCCGCAGGTTAGCAGGGCAGAAGTCTTTAACTCTATTGTCACTGAAATACTAGATCACATTGAAAATCTTCCAACCACAAAAGGAGGGTTGTATTACGGCCGTTTTAATAAATGGGCAGGATATGCTTTGCTGGCTAAATTATATCTGAATGCTGAAGTTTATACCGGAACGCCTATGTGGGATAAATGCTTAGAAGCCATTGATAAGCTGGAAGCAGGAGGTTTCTCTCTTCACTCTGGTGCAGCTGATGCTACCAATCCACTTGGCTACAAATATTTTGAATTATTCGGTGATGTGTGTCCGGATGATGAAACGATCCTGGCCATTTATACCACTGTGGATATAGTGGGTCGAAACATTTTTACCATCAGAAGTCTCGGTGGTACGGACGGAACTCTTCTGATGGGATATGGAGCATGGAATGGATCTGTAGTGCCGGAACAATATGTCGATAAGTTCGAAGGGAATGATATTCGTAAAAGACAATTTAGATACGGAGCAGATCCATTCGGACCAAAGCCGGCAGGATTTATCAATTACTCTGCTGAACTTACTAATCTGGACAATCCCGGTGCAGATCGCAATGCAGGTATCAGAGATATAAAATTCTGGCCCAGACCACCGATGAACAGTGGAGGAGCATCCAATGATTTTCCAGTCTATCGTTACGCAGATTTTTTACTGATGAAAGCAGAATGCCTTGTCAGACTGAATCGTGCGGCTGAGGCGAAATCTTTTGTGGATCAGATCCGAGTTCGGGCCGGCCTCAATGCATTGGCTTCATCACCTACACTTGAAAATATTTTTGACGAAAGAGGTTTTGAGCTTAACTGGGAAGGCCATCGCAGACAGGACATGATTCGTTTCGGAATGTATACTTTATCTCATGGTCTTGCACCTGCAGTCGATAATCATTTCCTGCTTTTCCCTATTCCCACAGCAGCACTTAATACCAATCCAACCCTGTCCCAGAATCCGGGATTTTAAAAAATTAAAATTCGAAGAAAATGCAATATACATCGATTCATTTTTTTAAAATATTCATCCTCTTGTTGATCCTCTCGGGATGCAATGAAGAGCCGGAACTCAGTGTGTTACAGAAAGTTGCTTTTCAGGGACCTATTACTGTTTCACCTGAAAATATTGTGATCACCGCAGCGGACTCTTCCACCTCAGTAGTGCAGATTAATTGGCCATCAGTAGATTATTTCAGGGAAGTACCTGTCACCTATTCCATTCAGTTTACAACAAGTGATGATGTGACTACATGGGCAAAAGCTTACGAACTTCCGGTTGGCATTAATGTGCTCACAAATTCATTGACTGGTAAAGAACTGAATAAAATAGTAGCCGACTTTCTTGGGATCATACCTGAAACAAAAGGCGAAATAGCGATTAGGATCAAATCATATGTGGACCGTGCTGCATACTCTGCACCGGTTACAATTCATGTCACACCTTATAAACTTACCACGAGTTATGCCTCACTTTGGATTGCAGGTGATTTTCAGGGATGGGATATTACAAATGCTCGAACCATTGCATCGGTGAAGAATGATGGCATCTATGAAGGGTACATTTTTATTCCACCAGGTGGGACTAACGAATTTAAATTGTACGCCCAGCCTGATTGGGGTCCTGTTTCTTATGGCACTATCAATGACGGTACTATACATGAAGCCAATTTTGCAGGCGACAATTTTAAAGCACCATCAGACGGCTATTATCTCTTTGCTGTCGATTTGAACACCAATATCTACTTACTGATTAAAACCACTTGGGGTATGATCGGGGCTGCAACACCCGGAGGTTGGACCACGGATACTGATATGGATTATAACACTACTACCCAGTCCTGGTCCGTTACTTTAAATCTATTGAAAAATGGCTCATTTAAATTTCGTGCCAATCATGCTTGGCAACTTGATTTTGGCATCGATGGTGATGCCCATTTAATTTATGCCAATCATCCATGGAAAGTATATGTTGATCAGCCACAACTCACTGTGCCTGATGATGGAAATTATACGGTTCTCCTGGATCTGCATGAACCTGGAAATTATACATATCAGATTCACAAGAATTAAGGTCAGCACGACATAACTCAACTGCCATCTTAGATGGAAAACATATAAAATAAAATTCATGCATCGTAATTCAGGAACAATGAAAAGAAGAGTTGCCATGAGATCATATTTGATTCCTCTTTTGCTGATTTGGTGTGCGCCAACGCTGTTGGTGTCAGGGTGCAAAAAAGATGAAATTAAATTCGATACCATGCATCCGGGTGACAATGTCCCTATTCAGTTTGAAACACCGTTTGAACATGTACCTGCTTCGACTGATATCGTCATGTATGAAGTCAACCTCAGGGCATTCAGTGCATCCGGAGATCTGAAGGGCGTCGAAGCGAGATTGGATTCAATTAAAAAACTGGGCATTAATGTGATCTGGTTAATGCCGATATATCCGATAGGCGAATTGAATGCCATAGGCTCACCTTATGCCGTAAGAGATTATAAATCGATAAATGCTGATTTTGGAAAGTTGGCTGATCTGCGGGAATTAGTCCGCCAGGCACATCAACGCGATATGGCAGTCATATTGGATTGGGTGGCCAATCATACAGCATGGGATCATCCATGGATTCAAAATAAATCGTGGTATACACAGGATGCATCCGGAAATATTATTAGCCCAAATACATGGACTGATGTTGCCGATTTGAATTATGGTAATGAGGCGATGCGCCAGGAAATGATCAAAGCGATGAAATATTGGGTATTGGAGGCGAATGTTGATGGCTACCGATGTGATTATGCCGAAGGTGTTCCACTGGATTTCTGGGAGCAGGCCATTGATACGCTACACCATATTCCTGCTCGTGATCTGATCATGTTTGCAGAAGCGAAGGACAAGGGATTGTTTTCTTCCGGATTTGATCTGACGTTCGGATGGAATTATTATAATAAACTCAAAGATGTTTTCAATGGCGTGGCGCCATTATCTGATCTCTCGACGGTGAATGCTGCGGATTACATTAATGTGCCACAAGGATCTAACGTGCTGAGGTGGATTACTAACCACGATGATAATGCATGGGACAACACGCCAATAAATATTTTTCATGGCAGAGAAGGCTCTATGGCTGCTTTCGTGTTGACCTCGTTTATGGGAGGGGTACCGCTCATCTATAATGGACAGGAGGTCGGTTGTCCCATCCAGCTTTCTTTTTTCAAAGGAGGCAACACTAAAATAAACTGGGAAGCAAATGCTGATCTGACATCGGAATACCAAAAACTGATCAGCATAAGAAAGGAAAGCAATGCTATCAGGAATGGTTCATTGGAGGTCATGGGCAATAGTCCGGATGTAATTTCTTTTAAGCGTACATCTGGTAATGAAGAATTTGTCATCATTGTGAATGTACGATCCACCTCAGTAAATTATTCATTACCGTCATCACTTGCTCATACTTCCTGGGTAGATGCCATGACCGGAGGAAATACAGACCTGCAGGTCTCCTTATCCATGCCACCATTCAGGTATATAATATTGAAAAAAACATAATCTTAACCATCTAAAATCCATCGTATGAAACGTAATTATTTACAAATGCGACTTTTCTTTTTTTCGCTCATGATGATGAGCGCATATTACAGTCAGGCTCAGGTTGTAACTGCCTGCAATGATCCTGAAGGAGGTATTCAAATATGGTTTGACTACAATCAGCATTGTCCGAATTCACCAGGTAGTCTGGCGGGTATGCAGCAGATTGGTTTTCATAGTGGAGCCAATGGTTGGGCGAGTGTGGTAGAGTGGGATAAGGCAGGTGCAACGACAGGAATGAATACGGGTAATGACGTCTTTGTAGTGGATCTCCCGGATCCTGATGCATATTATGGTGTACCGGTTACTGCCATCAATTTTGTTTTCAATCAGGGTCCAGTCAATCCTGCTGACCCCTGGGGTGCAGAAGGAAAGGAGGACAATGGGACAGGTGGATGTAATGATTTTTATATTCCGCTTGCGGATATTACACAGACGTGTCAGTCCACATCAGCAGTGCATGATTTAATCCTTCATCAGCACATGACAATAGCGCCAAATCCTTTCACAGATTTTGCTGTGGTCCGATTTGAAAATTCCTCTCGGCAAGAATTTGAAGTAATGGTTCGAAATTCTGTAGGCCAGCTGGTGAATGAAGTACACCACTTCAGCGGCGATGAATTTGTGTTTAGTAAAGACAATCATCCAGCGGGTTTCTATTTTGTAACGGTCACCAATGCAAAAGGAAAGTTTTTTTCCGGTCAAATGGTAATACAGTAATTCTTCATTTTCAGTATAGTTCAACTTTATAAAGGTCTGGCAGTGTTCAGGCCTTTTTTATTTGGATTCCAATCTGTTGATAAAGTGGGGATGGCAGATGGAGCGCAGTTCGAACACAACGATTTCAAATATTAAAGAATCTTATTTTTTCATAATAAATCAGCGTCCTCTTTTTATTTATTTATTCGGAGCTAAAAATATTTTCAATAATATTTGCGCAACCGAATAATTGCATATATATTTGCATCGATTAATTGCCATCATAAATATATCCTTATGAGACGAGACGCATTCCAGGCCATTGCAGACCCTACCAGACGGGCCATCATACTACTCATTGCATTCCAGGCCATGACGCCAAACGCCATTGCAGAACACTTCGACACAACACGCCAGGCCGTATCCAAACACCTGCAAATTCTGACTGAATGCCAGCTAGTCAAACCTCAACAATCCGGCAGGGAAATATATTATCAAATCAACGCCGTAAAAATGAGAGAAATCGATAAATGGCTCGAACAATTCAAAAAGATCTGGGAAAGCCGTTTCAATCAACTTGACGATGTATTACTCAACATAAAAAACAATAAAAAATGAATCACAACCTCGCATTTGATTTTATTGTCAATAAAGACAACAATACCATCACCGTTAAACGGGAATTTGAGGCCGAGCTTCCTTTAGTGTGGGACGCTTACACAAAATCTGAAATCCTCGACCAGTGGTGGGCGCCCAAACCCTGGAAAGCCAGAACCAAAATCATGGATTTCAGAGAAGGAGGACATTGGCTTTATGCTATGGTCGGTACTGCCGGTGAAGAACATTGGGCCATTGCCAATTACAAAAATATTACTGTTCGAAAAACATTCACCGGACTGGACGCTTTCTCAGATGCAGAAGGAAATGTCAATAACGATATGCCGATGTCAAAATGGGTAGCCACCTTCAGTGAGAAAGGGCACAATACGCTTGTGCAGCTCTTCATCTCATATGAAGATTTGGCACAGCTCGAAGCAACCATTCAGATGGGCTTTAAAGAAGGTTTGAGTATGGCGATGGAAGGACTGGATGAGCTATTGCCTTCATTGAAACAATAAGTAAATACCGACACACTGGTTGATTGTGAATATTGCCCCCGGCCCCTGCGTTTCGCTGCACACGCGAGAGGATGAGAAGAGGGAAACGCAGGGGTTAGGGGGCAACCATAAAAATCTAATCGAAGCAACACCCACCCATAAACCAAACAATTTTTATTTCTTCACTACGACCATAAAGGACTCCCTGCTCAGTAAATCCCCAATGGTCAGAATATACATTCCATTCGCAACATCATCCAAATTCACTTTACCATCAAAATGTCCATTGGATATTTCAGCTCCATCGATCCTGGTCAGGTGATACGTTTCATTCCCAGTTAATTCTTTTTTAATATATACTACATCTTTAGCGGGATTAGGATAAAGCACATCATTCGATTTAATTAAATGATCGTGAGTTGCTTCAATTACTATGCTCTGTATCGCATTGTAAATATCAAGTTTACCATGACCCCAGCGAATATTGCCTTCTGGCGGAATAGTACCTGTCAAATTATCTGTACGCGCTGATCCCAGTAAAATATCTTTGACCTGTGCCGGTGATAAATTTGGATTAGCTTCAAGAAGTAATGCAACTGACCCGGTCACCATCGGCGCACTCATGCTGGTGCCACTCAATTTTATGAAACCATATGATTTATTATTAAACGTAATCGTTGCCACCGGAGTGACAGTTTCGACAGCAAAGGAATTGAATGATGAAACAATATCCAGACCCGGTGCAGATATATCCGGCTTCATCAGGCCATCTATTCTCGGGCCATAACTTGAAAACGAAGTCAGCAGATAATTAGTCTGATGCGCGGCTGTCGTGATCACGCTTGTCGTAACACCAGGATGACCAATGCCATAATTTTTATCTCCATTGACATAACCCGTAGCAGGCGCTGTAAATCCAAAACCCCAATTGCCACCGCCATAAGTCGTCAATCGTGTATTCCAAAAATGCACAGTGCCCGATTCCGCCGTAGCTAATAATGTCTTTTTCCATGCAGGATTGGTGCTTTTGACATTGAGTGTCATCTGCGGACGGCCATTGAGCGGGTGAGATGCATCCGTGATGAAATTGTAAAACACAGTATCCACACCAAAGACCAGGAATGTGTCAATCAATGCAGGAGCTGTGGCTGTATTGACAAGCACGCTCTTGCCGATCACATCATTCGGACCATTAAGAATCCTGAGCTGTGCAGAAAATGAATGCCCCGGCTCACCCCACATGCTCACCGTCTGACCCCAAAGTTCATGATCATTGACATAATCAAAACCTTGTATCTGCGTGCGAAGAGAATCATTCTGAAAATCTTTTTTCAGGTGGAAATTAATATTGCCATTATTCCCTCCGCTAAAAACAAAAACTACACCTTCATAACTTAGTTCATCAATTGCCTGTGACAAAAGTGATGTGCCATCCAACGGATATGTCCTGTAACCACCCCAGCTATTATTGATCACTAATCGCTTACCCATGGACTGAGCCTCTTCGAACATCCACTGAAATGCATCGAGAGAACCACCAACATCCTTTGTCATTTGGCTGAAAAGAAAATCACTTTCAAATCCAATGCCCCGATACACCGTACCTGCACCGCTTCCTCCCGCAATCCCGGCTACATGTGTTGCGTGATAATCATGTATAATTGACAAAGTATCATGCTGTGCAGCTGCCAACTCTGCCGGATTAGCATACAATACGCCATGTGTAAATCCTGGAGGAGGAGTCCCAATCACTTTCTCCTGATCCCACGCAGCAAGAATGCGTGAATGCGTCAATGTCGTATCATAAAACATTGGATGTGTATAATCAAAACCCCAGTCTGCAATTCCGATGACTACATTTTTACCGGTATAAGGCTGTGGAAGACCTATGCCTTTGTGCACAAGATCGGCGCGAATATCGCCGAGCGCTTTATCCAACTCTGGTTCAGTTTTGTCAGCCACTTCCAGGTACTCAATGCCAGGATAAGAAAATCCTTCGCGCAACATTTCAACAGGCATGCGCATAGTGATGATGGAGCCGACCACTGCACCGACTTCAATTCCGTCATGGATGGCCTGTGTTTTATTGAATGATGCATTCACTTTTGCCATGGCAGAAATCATGTACCGCCCTTTCATTTTGTAAATCGGATAGAAATCCAATACATGTTGTGAGGGTAAATTGCGGTTACTGTCCAGCTCTTTCCGGATCAGCTGGATGGCCGCATGAGTGTGCGCCGGCATGATAGCTTGCTGTCCGGTCATGTAGAAAAATGGAAAAAGCAAAAGGGTGATGAGTATATTTTTTTTCATACGGCAATTGATTTTACAGGGTGTTAAAGATACTTTGATCAGTGGATTCAGGTATGTCAGAAATTAGCATATTGCATCTATTATCTTGTTATCAGCCTTCAAACCACTTTGAACACGCACCGGCCAGATGTTGAAAACAAGGATAAAAAATAGATTTAATTTTCAACTTTATATCTTTAGAACACACAAAAGCTCCCTGCATGAAGATTTACCTATGGTTTGTTGCCATCCTGGCATGTTTGTCTTTTTCGGCACAGGCCCAACTTATCCTTTCTGAAATAGCACCTACAAATACCGGGCAGGTAGCTGATCAGGACAATGATCATCCCGATTGGATTGAGATTTTCAACTCCGGAAGCACAGTTCAAAATCTGAAAGGCATCAGTCTCAGTGATAATGCGGAGCCGAGGTGGACATTCCCACAAGACACACTTTCTGCCGGAGAACGTCTGCTCGTTTTTGCATCAGGAAAAAACAGGAATGGGATCAATGAACCTGGTATAAATCATTGGGAAACTGCCGTCAATGAAAGTGATCTGTGGAAAACGTTCATTGGTACGGAAGCTCCTCCTGCTAATTGGGCTGATGCATCCTTTGATGATAGTGCTTGGACAAATGGACATGGTGGATTTGGATACGGAGATGATGATGACATTACCCAAGTTCCCGAAGGCAGCATTTCGTTTTATTATCGTGAAAAATTTAATGTTGCCGATATCAGCAAGCTCGATAGCGCGATCCTCAGCATGGATTATGATGATGGTTTCATTGCGTATCTCAACGGAACTGAAATCGCCCGCAGTGGCAATATGCCTCCCGGAACAGATTACACCACACTGACTACTGCAGATCATGAAGCTATGTTGTACAGCGGAGGAGTACCTGAAACATTTGCAATCTCAAGATCTAAATTGAATTCAGTTTTGGTACAAGGTGAAAATGTTCTGGCTATTGAGCTGCATAATGTGGAACCAACGTCAAGTGATCTTTCAGGTCGCACTTGGCTGCATTTTGGAATTGCTTCCAGCCAGGTGTTCTATGGCCCTAATCCGTCTTTTTTTACGGTGATGGGTGTTGGAAGTGCTGGATATTATCACACCAATTTCAAAATTAGTTTTGGTGAGACTATTCGATTATTTGATGCCGATGGTAAGCAATTGGATAGCGCCAAAATATCCTATTTGCAGCCCGGTCATTCATTTATGCGCATTAGTGATGTCGGGGATTGGTGCTTCACGAATCATCCTACTCCGGATGCACCGAACGATTCCGGTTGCTTTTCTAAATATGCAGATGCACCTTTGATCTCACCTGCAGCAGGTCTTTACCAGTCACAACTTACAGCAACTATTGCCGGTACAAACATTCGGTATACTCTTGATGGAAGTGAGCCTGTTGATACTTCGACATTGTACACAGATCCCATCACAGTGTCGGCAAATACTGTTCTGCGTGCAAGGAGTTTTGATCCGGGGCTACTGCCAGGGAACACCACTACTGCAACATATTTAATAGGGGAGACCACTCAACTTCCTGTATTGAGCATTACTGCAAAGCCGGGTGATCTGTTTGATGATGGCAGTGGAGGATTGGCTGCCTATGACAATTACAATTCAGGACTAAAGGCTCCAGTCCAGCTGGAATATTTTGACAAGGACAGGAATCTCGCTTTCTCCGAAAAAGCAAGTATGAAGCCGGTTGGTGGATATTCGATTGCATTTGATCAGAAATCG
This sequence comes from Saprospiraceae bacterium, assembly GCA_040003045.1. Classification (GTDB taxonomy): domain Bacteria; phylum Bacteroidota; class Bacteroidia; order Chitinophagales; family Saprospiraceae; genus Opimibacter. The sequence goes on from JBDUDG010000021.1 coordinate 15,487, forward strand.
ATGCAGTTTGAGTTTGATGAAGAATATGGTGCACTCGATGATGTGCACTATCCGATTTTTGAAAAAGATAAACCAGGTATTACAAAGTATCATGCGTTCAGGGTCCGGAATATGGATGATGACTGGAGCAGTACCCGGATGCGGGATGTCATTGCCAATCGAATGGCGCTCCCTACACATTGTGCTGTTGGGGCTTATCAACACATGGCCGTGTTCATCAATGGGCAATATTGGGGTCATTATGGCGGAAGAGAAGCACTGAACAAATATTATGTGCGTGACAATCACGGTTCAAATCCGGATCAGGTCGATGAGATCTTTACCTCTTATTTTGAACAGAATAAATATTTACCGGATGAAGGAACAGATGTTGAATTTTTTTCAATGACTGATTTTATTCTGAATCATGATATGCGCGATTCTGTCAATTTTGCTGCTGCACAAAAGCGTGTGGACCTGGAAAACTGGGTGGATTATTTCGCCGATGAAATATATATAGCTAATGGTGATTGGTTTTCAAGCATGTATTTCAACAACCTGCGGATATATCGTGCGCCGGATCTGAGGTGGAGATATCTTTTGTTTGATGAGACCTTTTCGCAAAACAATAATGTAAATGCAGCGACTAATATTCTTGATGAAGCTTTAGCGCATCCTGCCTTCCGGAATCTGTACACGGATATGATGGATAGTCTGCTCATGAATCCGGGGTTCAAAAATTATTTTATCAATCGTTTTGCGGACCTGATGAATGAATACTGGAAGACGTCGAAAATTCTGGCGCTAATAGATGAAAATATTATTGAATTGTCGCCTGAAATAGGTCATCAAAGTCAGCGCTGGGGTTCTGCCGGAAGTCTCGACTGGGTCAATGCAGTATCATACTTAAAAAGTTTTCATCGTGATCGTCCTGAATATCAGCGTCAGCAAATCCAGGATTTTTTTGGATTGAATGCCCAGGTAGAAATTACACTTCAGGTACAGCCGACCGGGGCTGGTGTTGTTAAGATCAGTACGATCGTTCCGAAAACTTATCCCTGGAAAGGAATTTACTATGATGGCAACCCTGTTGCAATTACGGCTATTCCGAATGCAGGTTTCAAATTCGATCATTGGTCAAGCAGTATCACCATCGATAGTATGTCTTCGGCCATTCAATTGAATATTACTGCGGACAATATTTTTACTGCGCATTTTACTGGTAGTGCTCAACCATTAGCTATTGAACTTTCAGAAATCAATTATCAATCAGATCCTACCACAGATGCAGGTGATTGGTTCGAACTAAAGAATAATGCGAACTATCCGATTGATATCAGCAATTACAAAGTCCAGGATCGCGATTGGTATCATCAATATTTTGCCCCTGCAGGAACAGTGATTCAGCCACATCAACAATTTGTAGTGGTTGGGGACAATGAAAAATTCAGTGCAATTCATCCTGATGTACTCAATAAAACAGGGGGCACTGGTTTTGGATTGGATAATGACAGTGATCAGATTCGCCTTTTCGATCGTGATGGGAATCCTGTCATTGATGCAACGTATAGTGATAAAAAACCATGGCCCTGTACACCAGGAGGTTTTGGGCGCACACTTGAACGCTTATCGGATTTTACAGATGCAAATCTTCCGGAAAGTTGGTTTGATGGTTGTATGGGTGGTAGTCCGGGGACATCTTTTTCCCCTTGTGCTGACGACCTCATCATCAGTGAGATTAATTACAACTCTGCTGCGGGAGCCGATGCAGGGGATTGGGTAGAACTAAAAAATCAGACTGAGTCTGCCATTGATTTATCAGGTTGGAACTTACGGGATGATAATGATGAACACAATTTCAGGATACCTGCCGGTATCACAATTCCTCCGGGTGAATATTTTGTGTTTTGTGAAAATGTTTCTGCATTCAATACGCAATACCCTTTGATCACCAATAAGATCGGCGATATGGGTTTTGCTTTTGGCAACAAAGGTGATGGCGTACGGCTGTATGATGCGGATACAATTTTGCAACTTAGTTTTTGTTATGATAATAAATTACCCTGGAACACATCTGCATCTGGTGAGGGATATACACTCGAACTAGCTGATGCGAATGGCAATCTCAATGATCCTTTCAATTGGTTTGCAGGGTGTCTTGGGGGCTCACCGGGGGGGCCTTATGACCCAAATTGCACGTTAAGTGCTGTTCCAATTACACCGGTTTCTGAATTACTTGTTTACCCAAACCCAATCGACGATCAGGTCATAATAAAATTTGGAGAAACTAATTTGGCGGACATTCGACTGACAGATATATGGGGGAAAGTACTGCAGGAAAAGAAGGTGACAAGTGATAAAGCAGTCTTTTCCACTGAACTACTGGCACCCGGTATTTATTTTATGGTGGTGACTATTGGTAAAAAGAGAATGGTCAGGAAGATGTTTAAACTTTAGATGCTTGAATCATACTTCAACTGCCATCATGTAAAACCCTTAAAAATATTAGGTTAAAAAAAACCAGTGTGCATTTTTTTGTGAAAAGTGCTAATGGATAACACTTAAAATTAATAATGCAGGATCTCCGGTAAAACTTATTTTTTCACCTTACGTTATTACCGCATATAAAAACACAACAAATTTCTATGGTGTAAGCTGTACATTCTTTTTTATAAATTAAAAATTGAGAAGCTATGTACATAAACCATTCTGCTAAGAAATTGTCCATTCTACCCGTCCTACTGTTTGCATTTGGCATTGGCCTCATGAGTTGCGGTCAAAAGCAACCAGAGAGTTTATCTGCCTCAATGCAGCTGAACATACCAAAATCAGATCAAACAAAAGAAATTGATGGGCGACTCCTTGCCCAAGCTGCTCAATTCAATATGGAAGGGATCCTTCTTGGAAAACTTGCTACACGTCGAGCGAATTCTGAAGAAATAATAGCGCTTGCCCAAATGATGGAAGACTCCCATCGTGAAGCCAAATCAGCGATCGCTTCGTTGGCGATATACAAAGGCATTGCAATCCCTTCCGAACCAACCGCTGCGAATCATGATGCATATGACAAGCTGAACTTAAACGAGGTTGCGGATTTTGATCTTGCCTATTGCAATATAATCATCGATAGCGACAAAGACGCCATCGCAAAATTTGAAAGCGCCACCCAGGAACATCATGATCCGGATGTCGAAAAGATAGTTTTAAAACTTCTCCCTGAAATGCGCGCCCACCTCGCCAAAGCAAAAGAATGCAGAATGCATTTGCGCCCTATTTCGTAATGTATAATTTTTGATGGCAGCAAAAAAAATATGAAAGGCAATGATTGAGTTCATTGCCTTTTTTTTGTTCAATAAGTATTGCCTTTTTCCTACACTGCCCTCTGACTCCTCGTTTCGTTCCGAATCACAGGAGAACCGCTATACGCAAAAGGCAATTTCATATTCTATCAATTCTCAATGTCAGTAGCGTTTCTCTAATTTTACCAAGCACAATCTCTATGCCCTCAATGACCTCTTGATTTTCAAATCGAATAATATGGAGATTATAATTTTCCAGTACTTCAGTTCGATCTTTATCGTAAAATATTTGTGACCGCTCTGAATGATAATCGCCGTCAAGCTCAATGCCAAACCGTAATTTGTAACAATAAAAATCTAAAGCTAATTTTTTAATGGGATGTTGTCTCCTAAATTTTTCTCCCTCCATTTGGCGGTTTCGTAAATGGGCCCAAAGAATTTCCTCAGCAGGTTTAGGTTACTTTCTGAAGTTGGAGGCATTTTTAAAAATAACAGGACTTGCCTGTATATGCATATTCTTTTTCATAAAACTGGTGATTTAGAATGGAAAATAGGGGATATTTCAGAATTTTCAAATTGACACAGGATTGTCCCTCCAGGGATAAATCCGGTGTCCCCAGGATTTTCGTATACGCCAGTGAAAGAAAACAGGGGAGAAAAAATTTCCCAGAAAATTTGAAGGGGCAAACACCGGAATATTACTTTTGCTGAAACCATCCTCATTCCCACTTCATGGCAAAAAGCAATCCCAACAAAACCATCGAAACAAATGAAAGCGTCGCCAAATTTGTGAATTCAATTAAGGACACCGGACGACGTAACGACATTTCAGCGCTCATCAACCTCATCTCAGAGAATACCGGCTTCGAACCAAAGATGTGGGGATCAGCCATTGTAGGTTTTGGGACTTATCATTATATCTATGATAGCGGAAGAGAAGGTGATGCGCCCCTTACCGGCATCGCCTCAAGAGCAAATGCTATCGTCCTCTACCTGACCGCAACCTTCGATAAAAGAGAGGAACTCCTCGCTAAATTTGGAAAACACAAGACCAGCAAAGGATGTATCTATATTCAAAAACTGGAAGACATCGACAAAGGTATCCTTGTGAAGATGGTCAAAAACTCGATCAGGTATTACCAAAAGAAATATCCACTAAAGAGTTAGGTTGTAAGATTTTAGGTGGCTTCAGAATTCTGCTTTGTTGATATTAATTCTGCCTTGTTGAAATTAATTCTACTCGGATAAAATGATTTCAATCTTGCCATTTTATATCGAAGCTTTTCGGTTAAAAGCTACGTGTGGGACCTGCCAAATTTTAGTGAAGCTTTTCGGTTAAAAGCTACTAGTGGTTGATGCCAAATTTTAGATAAGCATTTAGGTTAAAAGCTACATGAGGTTACCCCCAAATATTACTGAAGCATTTAGGTTAAAAGCTACGCTTGATTAATTCTGCTTCATACTGAAGCTTTTCGGTTAAAAGCTACGAGTGGGATCTGCCAAATTTTAGTGAAGCTTTTCGGTTAAAAGCTACTAGTGGTTGATGCCAAA
>JBDUDG010000206.1:0-6009 GCA_040003045.1 Saprospiraceae bacterium
GTCACAGGATCGTGATAAACATCACCTTTAATATCCTGTACCAGATCAAAAATAAATCCTGATGGTGTTGAATTCATGGGTTTACTCGTACTGCTTTAATTTCTTCAAAGAAGATGTCATTATTGGGAACATCAAAAAGAAGTTTACCTGGCTTGCCATTATTGTCCTGTTGAATTTGCACGGTTCCAAAACTAAACCATGCTTGTGGTTTTAACCACTCCATTTCGTATACATCATGATGCCAATGTGTAAGCTTTGCCTTAAGTCCTGGTGATGCTTTAAAATCAATCATCAGTTGACCATTCTCCTGAAGAATATCAATATCACCATACATCGGATCCCTGTATAATCCTGAGATTTCCTGAACACTCATCGTTGGCGTTGTTCCTGTTTCATGAATATCTATCCTGTCCTGGATTCTTGACGCTTTGTTGTTCCATGCAGCCTGATCCTGTTTCAATCCTCTTAGTTCCCAATCTCCCTCAGGAAGTCCAAGAAGCTTATCAAATATTTCATAACTGAGCATAGGGCCAATACTGTGCATTGCATTTGTAAGCACCACAACTCCGATGTGGTCATAGGGAAGCATCATCACGCTGGAATACATGCCATCATACCCACCTGTATGTGACACTACAAAATGTCCCTGATACTCATCCAGTCCCCATCCAAGTCCATATCCACTATAATTTCTACCATAGATTTCATGTGCTTTTGCACTTACGGTAAAATTGTTGTGCGGTGTCCACATGGTGGCTTGAGATGTCGCTGTAAAAAAGGTATCCATTCCGATGATTCCATTATTTAACTGCAAGGCGATCCATTTTAGCATGTCATCCGAAGAGGAAATAAGTCCGGCTGCGGCTCCAATGTTGTCCCAGTTGACCCATTCAATTGGTTTTTCATTTTCGCCATTCGGTTTATGCGGCGTTGCTACATCATTTGTAGAAGCAATATCATCAGTGGATGTGATGGTGCGATTCATATGCAACGGCCTTATAAAATTAGCTTTTACATATTCATCCCATTTTTGTCCCGATACTTTTCGGATTACTTCTCCTGCTGCGATAAACATCACATTTGAGTATCCAAACCCGCTACGAAAATCAAATGCCGCAGGGAGCACAGCTAAACGCCTGACGACCTCTTCAGCACTATACTCACTTCGATACCAGATCACATCGCCACTGTATGTTCCCAATCCGGAACGATGGCACAACAAGTCACGGACAGTCATCATGTCAGATACACATGGATCATAAAGTTCGAAATACGGAAGATAGGTCTTTACTTTATCGTCCCATTTCATTTTCCCTTGATCAACAAGTCTTGCGATGGAAGCGGTAAGGAATGCTTTTGTATTGGAAGCTATGGAGAATAAAGTATTGCGATCCACCTTTTCATTTTTTCCTTCCTCCAGAATTCCATACCCTTCTGATAAAATTACCTTCCCATCTTTAATAATTCCCACAGACATTCCGGGAACGTGATATTCTTTTCTCCATCTTTCGATCATGTCATTCCATTTGATCTCCTGTGCATGAAGCAGGGGTTGATGGACTATGATGAACAGGATGAAGGATGCGGATTTTATATATTTCTTCATTGCTGGAGTAGATCTTTCAATCAGAAATGTGAGACGTGAGACCTGAGATTTGAGACCTGAGATTTGAGCAGTGGGTGGTAAATTCATTAAACACTATAGATTTCACAGATTTGTTTTTGCACCTCACTATTCGTTATTCGTTATTCTTTCTCGTCGAGTCCCAGAATTTTTCTGTTTGTTTTCCGGTCTGAGGTGCCTCCTGAAAAATCATCGAATGCACGTTGCGAGACATTGATCATATGATTTTTAATAAACGCTGCCCCTTCAGCTGCACCTTGTTCACTGTCCTTAATACAACACTCCCATTCGAGAACGGCCCATCCTTCGTAGTCATATTGAGCGAGCTTGCTGAAAATTGCACCGAAATCAATTTCCCCATCACCTGGGCTTCTGAACCGGCCCGCTCTGTCTATCCAATCCTGGTATCCACCATATACTCCATTGGTTCCATCAGGATTGAACTCAGCATCTTTTACATGGAACATCCGTATGCGATCTTCATAAAGATCAATGAATTGCAAATAATCCATTTGTTGAATTACAAAATGGCTTGGGTCATAATTGAGGCAAATACGTTCGTGCTCATGGCACTCATCCAAAAACCTGTCAAAGCTTGCACCATCATGCAGATCTTCACCTGGATGTAATTCAAAACACAGGTCCACACCGTTTCGATCATATTCATTCAGAATGGGAAGCCACCTGTTTGACAATTCAGTGAATGCTTCTTCAATCAATCCCTGTGGACGTTGTGGCCACGGATAAATATAAGGCCACGCTAATGCTCCTGAAAAAGTAACGTGCGCAGAGAGTCCAAGATTTGCACTTGCCTTTGCAGCAAGTCTTACCTGATGAATGGCCCACTCCATTCTTGCCTTAGGTTTTCCTTTTACTTCCTGTGGTGCAAATGCATCAAATAAAATATCGTAAGCAGGGTGCACTGCTACCAATTGTCCCTGAAGATGTGTAGAGAGTTCTGATATCTCAAGTCCATAGGATCTTATTTTTCCGCTAAGCTCATCACAATATGTTTTGCTTTCTGATGCTTTCTTCAGATCGATGAGCCATGGATCAAGTGTTGGTAGTTGGATCCCTTTATAACCGTATCCAGCTGCCCATTTACAAATGCCATCCAGATTATTGAATGGAGCCTCATCCCTAATAAACTGTGCAAGAAAAATAGCTGGACCTTTCATTAGACAGGTGATTGATGATAGATGCAACAATATAGCTGATTGTCATCAACCTCAAAAGGAAACTCTGCCTGGAAAGCAGATCTCCGGATTGAACGTCTGTTTTTCTATTTTTATCCTATGGCTGAAAAAGCAAACTCACATTACGTCGAAGATGTCTATGAAGTAGTAAGGTCCATCCCAAGAGGAAGGATCAGTACCTATGGTGCCATCGCCGATTTTTTAGCGCTTGGCTCCGCGAGGATGGTTGGCTGGGCGCTGAGACAATCAAGTGTCATGGATGGACCAATTCCTGCACATCGTGTTGTCAACCGACTGGGTTTGCTGAGTGGACGTCTACATTTTCCGGATCCGAAATACATGCAACGCGCTCTTGAAAAAGAAGGCGTAGATGTGAAAAATGACATGGTTGTGGATTTCAAAAAACATTTCTGGCATCCGGCTGAGAATATGCTTTAAAAGGGGGTAAAGGGTAAAACGGTAAAAAGGTGAATGGGTGAAAGGGTAAAGGGTGAAAGGGTAAAGGGTAAAGGGTGAAAGGGTAAAGGGTAAAGGGTAAAAAGGTAAAAAGGTGAAAAGGTGAAAAGGTAAAAAGGTGAAAGGGTGAAACGGTAAGTTTTAATTTGTGACTATTGCCGGTAGCTTTGTCCCACATCTCATATCCCATATCTCAAATCGGTCTTGCTCCCGACATTACTTGTAAAGTATGGGATCTCTCTATTCGCACCTTTCCTGCCCACTATTCATTATCCACTTTAAAAAAGTCTGTTTTTACGTCATAATATTGACGAATTTTACTACTTTTGCAATATAACCAAAGTTTTAAGCGAGATGCTTTCACAAAATCTTCAATATTTACGGCGTAAATCCGGTCATTCGCAGCAGGAACTGGCGGATCAGTTAGAAATTCCAAGAACCACCTGGAGTGGTTACGAGCTTGGAAAAGTAGAGCCAAACATCAGCATGCTTCAAAAAATCTCCACATTCTTTAATCAATCAGTAGACCGGTTGCTTAGGGAGCGAATTGACTTTGATGATTTCGAGATTACAAGGGATGACCATCTCCGTGTTTTGGCTATTACCATGGATCAGGATCAAAAGCAGAATATCGAGTTAGTATATGCAAAAGCTGAGGCAGGATATCTCGATGGCTTCCAGGATCCTGAATATATTGGTGAACTGCCGAAAATGTACATCCCAAATCTTCCAACAGGCAGCTATCGTGCCTTCGAAATACGGGGCGACTCCATGTTGCCTATGCCTTCAGGTTCTCTGGTCATTTCAAAATATGTGGAGACACTGTCCGAATTAAAGGATGACAAAACGTATGTAATTGTTACAGAACGGGAAGGTATCGTATACAAAAGAGTGCACAATAACAAAGATCAAAAATGCGTCACTGCGATGTCTGATAATGAGATGTATCCGCCATATACTATTTCTTATCCTGACATCCGTGAGATCTGGAGATATCATGCCCATATCGTCTATTCAGACGCCAGACAGCAAAAATTCGACTGGCTTCAGGAAACCGTCATGGATATGCAGAAAAAGCTGACCCAGATGGAAAAGAAACTTTAAACGATAAAAAAAGGCTCTTCAGGGAGCCTTTTTTATTTACTGAATTCATTCAGGACTAAGCCCAAACCCTACCTTAAATCTCCCTAATTTTGCACCTCGCAATTGCAGCACATTTATGAATGATTATAGCCACGTATTCAACGCTCATCCTCAATATATCGAAGCACTGTACAAGTCCTTTCAAAAAGATCCGACTAGCATAGATCAGGGATGGCGTGTCTTTTTTGAAGGATTTGAATTTGCTCAAAATGAAAATGGGCACCCAACCGAACAAGTTGGAAAAAGTACATCTGCTCTGGTTGATCCAATTAAAGAATTCGGTGTGATGTCCATCATCAATGGATTTCGGAATAGAGGTCATCTACTTTCTACAACAAACCCGATCCGTCAAAGAAAGGATCGTCACCCACACCTTGATCTTGCCGATTACAGCCTTTCTGATGATGATCTTGGCAAAGTATTTCAGGCAGGCATCGAAGTTGGAATGAATGATGCAAAACTTGAAGATATCCTTCACCGATTGAAAATCATTTTTTGTGGAAATATCGGATTCGAATATGCGCATATTGAAAACAGGGAAAAGAGAATGTGGCTCAGTGAAAAGATCGAGAAGCGAAAGATCAAAGAAGAAAACGATGATTATGGACTGAGTCTGGAAACTAAAAAACGTATTCTTGAAAAATTAAATGGTGCCGTAGTATTTGAAAAATTCCTCAATACAAAATATGTTGGCCAGAAAAGATTTTCACTTGAAGGAGGAGAAAGCACAATACCAGCATTAGATGCCATCATTCAGACAGCTAGTGCTGCGGGTGTTGAAGAATTCATCTTTGGTATGTCGCATCGAGGTCGTCTAAATGTTCTGGCTAATATTCTTGGCAAAACCTACGAACAGATCTTTAATGAATTTGAAGGCAATATGATGCCTGAACAAAGCTTCGGCGATGGCGATGTCAAATATCATCTTGGATTTTCATCACAGGTGACCAATCCCGATGGAAAAATACTTCATCTCAAGCTTGTCCCTAATCCGTCCCATCTTGAATCTGTAGATCCGGTTGTTGAAGGTTTCTCTCGTGCAAAGGCAGACTTGCTTTATCAATCTGATTATAATAAAATCATTCCTATCCTTATCCATGGTGATGCTGCTGCTGCCGGTCAGGGAGTCGTATATGAAACGATGCAGATGTCCCAACTGGAAGGTTATCATACCGGTGGCACTATACACTTTGTGATCAACAACCAAATCGGATTTACAACAGATTTTGATGATGCACGATCTTCTACATATTCTACAGCTGCCGCAAGTCTCGTCCAGGCTCCTGTTTTTCACGTCAATGGCGATGATCCTGAAGCAGTAGTATTTGCTACAAACCTTGCCACTGAATACAGGTTAAAATTTAATTGCGATGTGTTCATTGATATGGTATGTTACAGACGCCACGGGCACAATGAAGGGGATGATCCTGAATTCACCCAACCAGAGATGTATGAGATCATCAAAAATCATCCAAATCCACGCGAGATCTATGTTCAAAAGCTCACGAGTCGTGGGGATGTTGAAATGAAGCTTGCGGAGGACCAGGAGAAAAATTTCTGGGATGATCTTCAGAAGCGCCTGGATATGGT
>JBDUDG010000207.1:0-6004 GCA_040003045.1 Saprospiraceae bacterium
GTTGTCATGATGCCCAGCCCCTATAGTTCATCAGGAAGTGTGGATGATGCTTTGGCGCTGGCTAAAAATCTTGATATCCGCTACGATATCATACCCATCAAAGCACCTTACGAAACTTTCTTAAATGAATTGGCCGGCGTATTTGAAGGCAAGCCTTTTGATGTGACTGAAGAAAATATACAGGCCCGGTGTCGTGCGATTATACTCATGGCCATATCCAATAAGCATGGAAATATTTTATTGAATACAACTAACAAAAGTGAAATGGCAGTAGGTTATGGAACTTTGTATGGCGACATGGCAGGGGGTTTGTCCGTACTAGGTGATATTTATAAATCAGATATTTACGTGCTGGCAGATTACATCAACAAGGATGAAATCATCATACCAGAAAACACAATCAATAAACCACCGAGTGCTGAATTGCGACCGAATCAAAAAGATTCTGACAGCCTGCCGGAATATGATATTCTTGATCCAATTTTGTACTTGTATATTGAACGTCGATTAGGACCGCAGGAAATCATCGATATGGGATACGACGAAGCACTTGTCAGGCGAATTTTGAAACTAGTGAATATCAGTGAATTTAAACGTCACCAGACCGCACCAGTTTTGCGCGTTTCTCCAAAAGCATTTGGAGTAGGTCGGAGGATGCCGATAGTGGGGAAGTATCTAAGCTGAAGGAAGGTCAAAGAGTGGAGAAAGTTTTTCTTCGCTTACAGAGTTTATAAAGTTTATAATCTCTAATTCTGAGAGATTGGTTTATAATGTTTAAAAAAAATGCTTCTGTGAATAAAAAATAAAAATTATGATATATTTAAAAAATGGAATTTGATGTGAAGTATTTAGGGTTGATTTTAATACTTCATTTTCCTCTGTGTATAGTAGGACAGAGGGATACAATTTATTATTCGGATTTTGAGAAAATGTTAACAAGCCGAGATAAGGAAAAGGGCATTATTTCTTATCAAAATAAATTTGGTGAAATTTACAACGCAATAATTGGTAAAACAGAGGATTATAATAAAACGATAACAACTCACAATTTCAAAGTGGGGAAAAGTTTTTTATATCACTCTCCTACTTGGTATAGAATTGACCACCAGGGACCTCAAATTTATAATCATTTTGAATTGAAACTGGTAAATCCTTTATTACCCAATAAATATTATATGGTGAGCTTTTTGACTGGTAATATGAAATCTCATCACTACAAGCCATCGCATTATGGGTTAAAATTTTCAAAGAGCAGAATCATAAAAAATAAACCGGGCGAATTATTATCTCATCCGGATATATTCTATAATTTCGATTTAGATGAAGAATTAACAAAAGTAATTGCTGTATTTACTTCAAAAGATAGTATCCAATACATATATTTTGGCTGCTTCATGGAGGATTCAAATACTGTTAAAAAAAGGTACATCCCAATCTTTGACGCTGACTATATTCTTCGTTTGAGCAAAGAGGATACATCAGTGCATTGCACAAGGGTATTGATTGATAATCTTTTAATACAGGAATTGAATCCTGAAAGTTCAGTGTTCAGGGATATTTATTTTGAGGTTGACAATGATAAGATTACTAAAAAGGAAGACGAGAAATTAATTGATCGGATTGCGATTTATTTATTGGATCATACTGACAATATGCTAATGATACAGGGTTATGCGGATGAGACAGGGACTTCTGAATATAACCTGGATTTATCTAAAAGGCGATCAGAGGCAATAAAATCAATTCTCATTGCAAAGAATGTTCCTAACGAAAGAATTATAACTTTGGGCAAGGGAATTTATTCTGACAAAGAATTGACAGACAGGAGATATGCCAGGAAGGTGTCTTTTGGAATTTTTTCTCTTAACTGAAGATAAATAAAATTCGTAATTAATTTTTTTTTATCAGAATACTTATTTATATGAACTTAAAAAGACCATTTTATTTGATTGGACTATTTTCCATATGCACTCTTTTTTTATGCTGCAATAGCGGTGGACCTAAAGATTTGCATTTGAAAAATTCTGCTGACATTCTTAGTCAATATAATGCTGGCCGACCTAACTGGGATTGGTCAGTTAAAGTGGAAGGGAATGTAAAAATCGAAGCCACAAAAAACCTGATAATCATCAACGTTGAGGCAGATTCCAGTGATGAAATTATTTCCTATTTTCTTCAAACGGACAATGATGAGACGCATATACTTTCTGTTCCACCGGGCAAGGCAGAGGTCTTGTATCTTGAGAAGCATTTGGTAGTCAATTATCTCGATACAAAGAGGATCTTGTATTTCAAGATAAAATCGGAGAAAAAACCATCTTATCTTGAACCGATAGAAAACATGGATGAATATGCCGGATTTGGATTGGGGATTCGAAGAGTTAATAAAGGGAATTCACTGGGGAGTGCTCCTTTCTGTAGCTGCATTCATGCAGGAACGACCGGTTTAAACTGTCCTTCCGGGGGAGGTGAAGGACTTAGTTGCGGAGTGGGCAATTATGTAGGGAGCTGTAAAATAAATTGTAGTGGCCAGACGTATGCATGTTGTGATCCGAGAATAAATTAATGGAAATATTTGCCATAATTTGCCTCACTATTTCGATCTTTTCGAACAAGTTCGTGGCGAAATATTGTCCCTGAGTTTCTACTTACTATGTGTTCATTTTCGTTGTAATAAATTTCATTCCGAAAACGCAGGGGAAAATGTATCAGATGTTAAACAATCCTATTGCTTTATCAAATGAATAAGATCTATAGTTTTTCGGCTGGCTTAACCGTTCTTGTCATGCTGTTAATGAGCTGCAAGAATTCAACATTTATGAATGGTGGAGAATATCCCCATTTGATTAAACTTGATAGTATCAGGGATGTGTACAATTCTAAACGACCAAAGGAAGAATGGACGTCGGTTTTGAAAGGAAGGGCAAAACTCACTAAGACAACTGACAGGATTTCCATTGAGTTTGTTCCGGATGCGGGACCAGAGGAGATGATCATTTATTTTTTACAGGGAGCGACGAAAGATTTTGAATTGAAAAGTGATTCGATTCAAAAAGGTGAATTTCTTTTTTTAGGAAGAAATTTGTTTGTTCACTCTTTTAAACAACGACAGGCAATGCTCTTTTCTGTGAGAGATGATAATGTACCCAACTATGTTTCGGGTTATAAAGATGTGAAACAATACACCGGTTTTGGTCTCGGAGCCAGAAAATTTTCAAAAAACAGTTTTCATGATAATGTACCTGCCTGTCTCTGTGAAAAACTTGGAAGTGTTCAGTATAGCTGTAGCATTGGGGGAGATGATGCACATGGTTGCGCTAATGGCACACCGGATGGAAGCTGCGAGGTAAGTTGTAGTCTGAGTGCTTATGCATGTTGCGACATCCAGAAATAAGTTTTCAGTTCCTCATTTTGCGTGGTTCTTCACTGCGTTCGATCCCAGTATTCAGTATTCAGTAATCAGTAATGAGTACGCGCTCACGCGTTTATCTTATTTTCGAAGTAGATCCCTGATTTGAGTCAGTAATTCTTCCTGTGTTGGACCTGCAGGAGTAGTGGTTGTTACAACTTCTTTTTTCTTTGCGCTATTCATGGCTTTCACGATCAGGAAGAGAACTAAAGCAATGACAATGAATTTGATAATAGAAGCAAGGAAATTACCATACTTGATATCACCCAGCATGAGTGCACCAATGTTGTCTGCTCCTGAGGCTTTTAAAGCAGGTGCCAGGAGGACAGGAGTGATGATGTCATCTACCAGAGAAGACACAATGGCACCAAATGCGCCGCCTATGATGACAGCCACTGCGAGGTCAACTACGTTGCCGCGCATAATGAATGATTTGAATTCTTTAAACATGATGCAATTTACGATTTACGATTTACGATTTCGGATTTACGATTTACGATTTACGATTTACGATTTGGGATTTACGATTTGGATTTGCAATTACAGTGAATTATATATGTAAAATGGTCATTATTTAGAAGTGGGATGACAAATTGTAAATCTAAAATGCAATGCTTCGACATACTTTCACACTATCTTATGTCACTGCTCAGCAACCATCATAAATTAACTTACATTAAAGTCATGTCTGATCTTATTCAGAGCAGAGCCTGCTTTCACCCATTCTGCTTGTTGGTGATTATATCCATGAAGCACATCGACCATATCCTGCGTGGCATCTGAGTGCCTCAGTCTGACTCGAATCTGGCTATCCGGATTGAAATTTTCAAATCCAACTATGTCCACATAATCATCCTGACGTATGAGATCATAATCCGCCGGATTGACAAAGGTAAGTGCGAGCATTCCCTGTTTTTTCAAATTCGTCTGATGGATGCGAGCGAAAGATTTGACCACAATAGCTTTGACACCGAGATATCGTGGTTCCATAGCTGCATGCTCACGAGAGGAACCTTCGCCATAATTTTCCTCTCCGAAAACAATTGTTGAAATCCCTACTTTCTGATATCGGCGCGCAGAATCTGGAACACCCATATATGCTCCTTCTTCGAAATTGAGCACTTTATTCGCTTCATCATTGTATGCATTGATCGCACCAATAAAGCAATTATTTGAAATATTTTCAAGATGGCCACGAAATTTAAGCCAAGGGCCTGCCATAGAGATATGATCAGTTGTACATTTTCCTTTTGCCTTTAGCAGCACACGCATACCTGTGAGTTGTAAAACGGTAATCGGAAGAAATGGTGTCAGCAACTGGAGACGATCTGATTTAGGATCAACATCAATAATAATGGCGCTGCTATTTGCTGCTGGTGCCTGGAACCCGGCATCTTTAACATCGAAACCCAATGGTGGCAATTCGACACCAACAGGGGGATCAAATTTTACTGTTTCTCCTTTATCATTGATTAAAGTATCAGTCAATGGGTTAAATCGAAGATCACCTGCAAAAGCCATTGCAGTGACGATTTCCGGAGAAGCTACAAATGCATTTGTAGATGCATTGCCATCATTGCGTTTGGCAAAATTCCTGTTATAGGAAGTCAGGATAGTATTGCGCCGTTTTGGATCATCCATGTGACGTGCCCACTGACCGATGCAGGGACCACATGCATTCGCCAGAACAAGTCCACCCACTTCTTCGAATGCCTGAAGTAATCCATCCCGATGCACAGTGAAACGAATTTGTTCTGAGCCGGGAGTAATGGTAAATTCAGATTTTACTTTCAGGTGTTTCTTTCTTGCCTGATCGGCTATAGATGCGGATCGTGAGATGTCTTCATAGGAAGAATTGGTGCATGATCCGATGAGGCTTACTTCGATGATCGGTGGATAATCATTTTTTTCAACAGCGGCAGCAAACTGACTGATAGGCCAAGCAAGGTCCGGTGTGTAAGGTCCGTTAATGTGAGGCTCAAGCGTGTCAAGATTTATTTCAACGACCTGGTCGAAATATTTTGATGGATCTGCATAGCAAGCTGCATCACCTGTGAGGTGCTCTGCTATTTGGTCAGCAAGAGTGGCGATATCAGTTCGGCCCGTTGCTCTTAATAAGCGAGCCATTGAATCATCGTAACCAAAAGTTGATGTGGTGGCACCAATTTCTGCGCCCATGTTGCAAATGGTACCTTTTCCTGTGCAGGATAAGGACTTCGCACCTTCTCCAAAATATTCGATGATTGCTCCGGTGCCGCCCTTCACCGTGAGGATACCTGCTACGACAAGAATAACATCTTTTGCAGATGCCCAGCCACTGAGTTTTCCTGTAAGATGAACACCAATCAGCTTCGGCATTTTCAGTTCCCAGGGCATGCCCGACATTACATCAACGGCATCAGCGCCACCTACGCCAATGGCAAGCATTCCGAGACCGCCTGCATTCGGAGTGTGGCTATCCGTTCCAATCATCATGGCACCGGGATAAGCGTAATTTTCAAGTACGGTCTGATGGATGATCCCTGCACCGGGCTTCCAGAAACCGATTCCATATTTTGTAGAAACAGAAGAGAGGAAAGAATAAACTTCAGAATT
>JBDUDG010000208.1:0-6000 GCA_040003045.1 Saprospiraceae bacterium
CAATGGCTAAAGAAATTAGCTTTAATACAGAGGCAAGAGAAAAATTAAAATCAGGTGTTGATGCATTATGCAATGCCGTAAAAGTTACCCTCGGTCCAAAAGGCCGCAATGTCATCCTTCAAAAAAGTTTTGGCGCACCTACCATCACGAAAGATGGTGTCACCGTTGCTAAAGACATCGATCTAGAAGATCCGGTGGCCAATATGGGCGCTCAGCTCGTCAAAGAAGTTGCGTCAAAAACAGCAGACCTGGCAGGTGATGGAACTACTACAGCAACTGTCCTTGCACAGGCTATGGTAAATGCCGGAATGAAAAATGTAGTGGCAGGCGCAAATCCAATGGATCTGAAAAGAGGAATCGATAAAGCCACTAAAGCCGTCATAGAAGATCTGAAGAGTCAATCAGAAGTCATCGGCAATGATTTTGAAAAGATCGAACAGGTCGGATCTATTTCTGCCAATAATGATGAAGAAATCGGAAAGCTCATCGCTGATGCCATGCGCCGTGTTTCCAAAGATGGTGTCATTACAGTCGAAGAAGCCAAAGGAACAGAAACCTATCTCGAAGAAGTGAGAGGTATGCAATTTGATCGCGGTTATCTTTCTCCGTATTTTGTAACCAACGCAGAGAAGATGATAGCTGAATATGAAGACGCGCTGATTCTGATCTATGACAAGAAAATATCCAACATGCAGGAGATCGTTCCTGTATTGGAGAAAGCAATTGGTGCAGGTCGTCCTTTGCTAATCATAGCAGAAGATGTAGACAGCCAGGCACTGGGTGTATTGGTAGTCAATCGTCTTCGCGCACAATTGAAAATCGTCGCTGTGAAAGCTCCGGGATTCGGTGATCGTCGTAAAGCAATGCTTGAAGATATCGCTATCCTTACAGGAGGTACTGTGATCAGCGAAGAGAAAGGTTATAAACTTGAAGGTGTTGAACTCGAACACCTCGGACAAGCCGAGAAAATAACTGTCGACAAAGACAATACGACTATCGTTGATGGAAAGGGCACACAGGAAATGATCACTGCCCGCATCAACCAGATCAAGCAACAAATCGAAACTACTACCTCGGATTACGATAAAGAAAAACTCCAGGAACGCCTTGCGAAATTAGCAGGTGGTGTAGCTGTGCTTTTTATTGGTGCTCCGACTGAGGTCGAAATGAAGGAAAAGAAAGCCCGCGTGGATGATGCACTGAGTGCGACAAGAGCAGCGGTGGAAGAAGGTATCGTAACAGGTGGTGGTGTAGCTTTAATTAACGCCATCAAGTCGATTGAGAAGTTGAAGGGTGCCAACGATGACGAAACTATTGGAATTCAAATCGTGAAGAAAGCTCTTGAAGCACCGCTAAGAATCATAGCTGAAAATGCAGGTGTAGAAGGTTCTGTTGTTCTCCAGGAAGTCATGAAAAGCAAAGGAAGCATTGGTTACAATGCAAGAACAGATAAATACGAAGACCTGAAAAAAGCAGGTGTCATCGATCCTACCAAAGTAACACGAATAGCCCTTGAGAATGCTGCATCCATAGCCGGAATGATCCTGATCACTGAATGTGTGATTAATGACAAGAAGGAAGAAAATGCTGGTGGTGGTGGAGGACATATGCACGGTGGTGGCGGAGGAATGGGCGGCATGATGTAATCATATCCTTTCTACATGTCAACAATGCATTTATTCTGTTTCAGATAAATGTATTTCAAATAAAAAATCCCGCTTTCAATACGATAGCGGGATTTTTTTTGCTCCCTCAGCCTCAGTGTGCAGATAAAAAGAAAATCCCGCCTCTGGGAAGAAAGCGGGATTTAGGGACTAAATTTGTAGATTGGTTTATTAATTAAGGATAAGATGATTTCAACATGTTCACATCTTTACCCCGGGGATATTTTCTGAATTTACTTTTTATACAGGCATACTTATCGATTCATTCACCGGAACGGTCCAGCCTCTTTTATCTTCAATAGTACCGAATCGGATTCCGTTGATTTCATCTCGGATCGAAGTGGACAATTTCCATTGATCAGGACGAAATGTTAGGATCTCATCATCATAACTGATTGCATCTACATTGGCTACAAGTGCAGCAGTACCGGTTCCAAATACTTCGACAAGTTCACCTGCCCGATATTTTTCCAGCACTTCCTCAATTGATATTTCACGTTCACTCACTTTATATCCATTGCTCCTGCAAATCTCCAAAGCTGAATCGCGGGTGATACCTTTCAAAATGGTCCCTGTGGTCGCCGGTGTCACGACTTCATCCTTGAACACAAAGAAAATATTCATTGTGCCACATTCCTGCACATACTTATTATGGATTGCGTCCAGCCAAATCACCTGGTCATATCCTTTATCTCTTGCAAGCTTTGATGGATACAATGCAGCAGCATAATTTCCGGCGGTTTTAGCTTCCCCTACTCCACCTGGTGCTGCACGTATGTAATGATGCTCTACTAAAAGCTTGATTGGTTTTGGATAGTATGGCCCAACCGGTAAACAAATGATGATGAATTTGAAAGTCTCGGAAGATTTTACACCGACCATTTCATCTGTAGCAAACATCAGCGGCCTGAGATAAAGTGCACTGCCCGCCATTTTAGGAATCCACTCCTGCTCTATTCCAACTAAAGTATGTATTGCTTCCAAAAAAATCTTCTCTGGCAATTCCGGCATACACATGCGATGTGCAGATGCATTCAGTCTTTCCGAATGAAGTTCCGGCCTGAACAACAAAGGCGTTCCATCCTTTGATCTTGAAGCCTTCATCCCCTCAAATATCGACTGGCCGTAATGAAGGGCCATGTTCATCGGATGAATCTCTAAACGTTGCACTGGACCAATACGGGGATTAACCCATTCCTTACCATTAAAATCAATTTCAAACATATGATCCGAAATAATCTTACCAAAAGGGAGATTCTGAAAGTCTACCTTTGAGATCTTTGATTCAGTGGCCAGGTTGATGGTTAAGTCCTTCATTGCTTTTGATTTTCTGCAAAATTAAATAAATTCATTTTGATCTCATAGTCAGTCTGTTATATATCTTGAAAGAATTCTTTTATATGTGCTTCCTGATCCAAACTGAAATAAAATTTGGTTTATGACCCCTTTTACAACCTATATTATTCCGGAATCCTCCAGAAAGAAAACGACAGGAACAGATAAATGGTTATGGATCGTAGTTGATCGGCCACTTTCAGGACCGCAAAATGAGCTTTTGCAAAAAATATGTGAGGCACTGAAAGCTGATTTTATGAAGGATACCAATGTGATGATTTACTCTGTTGAGAGTGGCATTCAACTGTCAGAACTCGATACTAATGCTGCATCATTAATTCTCAGTTTTGGAGTAATTCCTTCCCTGCTTGGCATCTGGATTGATCTGCCAGTACCTGGAATCCGATATTTGGAATCTTATAGCCTGATATACACTGTAAGCCTCGAAGAATTGATTGATCACCCGGCATCCAAAAAAGCATTGTGGTCATCGATGCAGTCATTTCTTCTTTCTCAAAAGAAACAAGAATAGGTTTGGCAGAATGAAAAAAATTCTTTTTGCAAGTAATAATGTTCATAAGGTGGAAGAAATAAAAATGCTTCTTCCGGATGGATACACGCTTCTCGGTCTCAGGGATATTAACTGGAATAAAGATATACCTGAGCCCTTCGATACCTACGAAGAGAATGCAAGTGCCAAAGCAGATTATATTTTTGAACATACCGGATTGAACTCATTTGCTGATGACAGCGGTCTTGAGATCGATGCTCTGGATGGAAGACCTGGTGTATATTCCGCCAGATATGGTGGCGAAGAAAGAAATAGTGTTATTAATATCCAAAGAGTGCTCACAGAACTTTCGAATATTTCAAACCGGACAGCACGTTTTCGTTCTGTGATAGCATATCTCGACGAAAACAATAAGATGCTTTTATTTCAGGGAGTGGTGGAAGGAAGGATTACCATTACAACCATAGGATCCAGAGGATTTGGATATGATCCAATATTTATTCCCAATGGATTTGACCAAACTTTCGGTGAACTGTCTGAGAACATAAAGAACAGAATAAGTCATCGTGCCAAAGCAATGCAGAAGTTTATAACATTTCTAAAAAATACGTCCACTTAATTATATTTGGAAGGCAAGAAATAATCAATCGAAATAAATAATAATTAAATATGTCTATACAGGTATTTGGAACAGGACAAGGCAGAACAGGTACAACTTCCTTGAAACAGGCCCTTGAGCATTTAGGCTATGGAAAGTGCTACCACATGTTTGAGTTACTGAATAACCCTGAACAGGTCATTTATTTTGAAAAAGCAGAAAGAGGAGAAGAAGTGGATTGGGACAATTTATTTAAAGGATATCATTCTGCCTGTGATTTTCCCGTTATCCGGTATTATCAGGATATTCTTAAGCGTTATCCGGATGCCAGAGTAATACATACTATACGTGATCAGGAATCATGGTTTAAAAGTGCAAGCAATACTATATTTTGGGTTACTCAACCATCACCGATGCGGATATTCAAAATGATGATTCGCCTGCCCTTCTCTCCCACTCTGCGAAAAAGGTTGAGGGTATTGAAATTTAATGGAATGATGATCCGTAAAGTTTTCGGTGAGGATCTGAAAAACAAAGAAAAGATCATTGATGTATTTAATAAATACAATGATGAGATACTTCGCAATATTCCTAAAGAGAAAATGCTCATCTATGATGTAAAAGATGGATGGGAACCATTATGCAGATTCCTTGGAGTTCCTGTTCCGAAAATTCCTTTTCCAAAATCTAATACCACGGATGAATTTGTGTTCAACGTGAAAAATAAGATCCTGAAAAAAAAATTAGAAGAATAGTCAGTTAACGAAATTCAAAAGGAACTAGGTAAAAGCATCAATGATCACTGTTGCTCCGAACAATAAACTGGCTATACCATTTGTTTCAAAGAATGCCTGGTTGATTTTACTGAGATCATTAATTTTCACCAGCGTGTGTTGCCATACCAGTAAGCAGGCAAAACCCAGAGCCCCTGTCCATTGAAGGATACCAAGGGATGTTAGTAGCTGACTCTGGTACCACGCAATAAAAAATAATAAGCAACCACATGCTGCATGCAATCCGATTGAAATCCGGTTAGCCGTTCTGTTTCCAAATTTTCCAGGAATAGAATAGAGGCCATTTATCCTGTCAAATACTTCGTCCTGCAAGGCATAGATGATATCAAAGCCACTCACCCAAAACATAACCATCAGCCCGTATAACAAAGGAAGTAAATGGAAATGGCCTGTGACGGCAATAAATGCTCCGACCGGAGCCAAACCAAGGCCTACACCAAGTATTAAATGACACAACCATGTGAATCGCTTGGTATAGCTGTACCCGAGTATCACAATTAATGCAACAGGGGAAAGAAAAAAACAAAGTGGATTGATCCAATAGGTCGTAAATATAAAAGCAACTGACATCAGGACAACGAACATAATAGCTGACGAAGGCGTAATCGTTCCGGAAGGAATTTCTCGCCGAACTGTGCGCATATTCTTTGCATCAAAGCCACGGTCTATATACCGGTTAAATGCCATTGCAGCACTTCGGGCAAATATCATACAAAGGAGAATCAATCCAAGTAATGTCCAGCTGAATGGAGCTTTTTCCAATTGAAGTCCCAGGACAAAAGACAGCACAGCAAAAGGCAGCGCAAAAACTGTATGAGCAAATTTTATAAGTGAAAAATAGGACTTCATGTCGTAAAATTAAAAATGCCTGTAAAGAATTTCTCTCTACAGGCATTTAGTTTTTGCATTCAGCCCAAAAGTGCTTAGTGGCTTGGAGGAGTGGCAGTAGGTGATGCAGGTGCATTAGGGTCTTTGTTTACATTACCTGTGATGTTCAGGAATGATTGTGCTGGAACAGTGTTAGCTGTAACAGTTACCCTTTTTGTTTGCTTGCCTGGTTTGCCTTTGCTGTCAAATTCTACATCAATGACACCTGTT
>JBDUDG010000022.1:0-20279 GCA_040003045.1 Saprospiraceae bacterium
GTCGAAACGCTCGAACTCCACGAAAAAAGCAGCTTGCGGAAAATAGCTATCGATGATGCCCACTGAATCAAACGGATCATAAGCTGCGACCAGATCATGCCCTGTATCCCTGATTGCCTTCATATGTCGGGGGGCTACAAAACCGGCAGCTCCAATGAGGGCAAAATGCTTCATCATAATAATTCTATTTGCAACAAATCTACAAAGCTTCAGTAATTGAAATCCTGAATGTTGAGATATTCACCCTGATCCGGCATTTATTAAAAAAGGTGTATTGAAAACTTTTCAATACACCTTATAGATAATTCAACCCATCAGGGTTAATTCCTTATCTTAATTCCCTGCCATCTCTCCTTTTTTTGCAGCTCTCTGCAATTTTTTATTGGCTACTATGACCACTTCTACTCTTCTGTTCAGTTGTTGTCCTTCAGGTGTATCATTGGTGGCTAAAGGATCAGATTCTCCATATCCTGTAGTGGTCATCCGGTTTCCACCGACGCCTTGTGTAACCAGGAAATTATCGACTGCATTTGCTCTCTTATCCGATAATGTCTTGTTGTAATCATCAGGTCCTGTATTATCTGTATGTCCCAGAATCTTGAGGTCTGTATCATCATATTTAAGCAGAATGGGTGCCAGTTCTTTCAAATTATCTTTTGTATCTGATTTAAGTGCATAAGAATCTGTATCAAATAAAAATCCTGAATCAAAAGTGATGAGGATACCTTCTCCTACTCTTTCCACTTTCGCGCCTTTGAGATCCGCCTGAATTTTGGCAGCCTGTTTGTCCATATAATCACCTATCAAACCGCCGGCGACACCACCTACTGCTGCTCCTATAATAATAGCGACTGCTTTATTTTTTTTGCCAAGGATTGCCCCAGTTGCTGCTCCTGCTGTAGCACCGATGACTGCACCTTTAGTTTTATTACTGGTGTTGCATGATGGATGGATCAGCATTGAAGTGAGCACTACCATAGCCAGGAAATAAGTCTTTTTCATGTTATATTTTTTTGAATGAATAAATGATATGCAGGAATACTTGTTTTGTCCTGAATTAAACTAACATGAACGGGATCATAAGGTTTATGTTTTTGCAGTTTATGAATTGTAATTCACTGTTAATCTGATTTTTATGATGAATACTGTGAAAAAGATTGAATTATACTACATTTTCTAAAAATTGTGTAACTCGATCAGAAAGCATCCATCATATATTTGCATCGACGCGAGAAACAACTGAGTAAATAGAATAAAAACACTTAGTTACCGCTGACCTATTTTTGACATAAGATTCATGAACATATACGCATGTTGAGGGAGCATGCGTTTTGTGACGAGTGATCTTTTCTAAAAAAGATCACTTCACATTAAAAAGGGCGGAATATCAGCCTTAAAAAATTGGGTATCTTGAGGGAGCATACGCAATAGAGAGCGATCATCAATGATCGCTCTCTTCTTTTTGCCCCTTACTATTCATTTTCCTGATTTCAAAAAATTAAAATACCCTGATCCATCTCCTTAATTTTAATATGACATCTTTGCCTCAGATTTAGGGTACTATGGAAGATGTGAAAAGCTACTTGCGCAGCATACCATTAGGTTGGTTGACTGCTCTGGCTTTGGTGCTTTGCATTCCTGCTTTTTTTATACACTTGGGAACCATTGCATTCATAGGAGATGAAGGTATCCGGACATTGGTGGCTCTTGAAATGAAAATCACAGGTCACTACATAGTTCCGACCCTCAATGGCGAACCCTATTTCAATAAGCCACCACTTTACAATTGGTTTATTCTGTTTACTTCTACGCTCTACGGATCTTTTGGTGAATGGCCGACCCGCATCACAAGTCTTTTTTTCCTGGGGCTTTTTAGCCTGACTGTTTACTTCTCGACGAGAAAACATTTTGACAGATTGACTTCCATTTCATTGACACTTATGTTGTTGACCAGTGGGAGGATCCTTTTTTGGGACAGCATGCTTGGGCTGATTGATATCTGCTTTTCATGGATCATTTATCTCAATTTTATAACTCTCTATCAACTGGGGAGTAAAGGAAAGTGGCGTTTGATGTTTTTAATATCCTATCTGCTTTGTTCAGTTGCATTTTTATTGAAAGGAATTCCTGCAGCGGTTTTCCAGGGGATATCGGTCGTCGCCGCGCTATTTTTTCATGGTGCTTTCAAAAAGAAATTTTTTTCTTCAGATCATTTCACAGGTGCAGCCATAGGATTGATTCCAATGCTAATCTATTATATCTTTTATGCACAAGAGGTTTCATTGCAAAATGTATTCTCCATTTTATTGGATCAATCAGTACAGCGGACAGGAGTTCATTTTGGTTTTTTACAGACAGTGCTCCATGTGTTCACATTTCCTTTGGAACAATTTTATCATTTTTTACCCTGGTCAGTCTTGACTGTGTTGTTCTTTCACCCCCAATTCAGAAAATGGGTCCGTGAGAAGCCCTTTGTGCATTTTTGTTTCTGGATGTTGGTGCTGAATATTCCTGTTTATTGGTTTTCTGTACAAGTGTACCCAAGGTATTTGCTGATGTTCTTACCAATATTTAATATGGTCGGACTTTATACATTGATCCGGACAAAAGAAGCGGGACAAAAATGGTGGAAAGTATTACTTCGTATTTTTCAGGTCCTCTCGGCTTTAGTAGTATTGGCTATTCTTGCCATGCCATTTTATCAGCGCGCCTATATTTTGCCGGGAATGATAGCGATCTGGATAGGAGGTTCATTAATCTTGTCGGTTTGCTTTTTGGGATTATCTTTTGATTCGGGGAGAATGTTTTTATGGCTCACACTTATATTGCTCTTCACGCGGTGTGTTTTCAATCTGGTAGTGCTTCCACTTCGGAGTTATGAAAATTCGGAGAACAATAGCCGGGATGATGCCAGGCGTCTGGTCCAAAGACATGGCGATAAGGCATGGTATATTTATGATAAATCCGAATTGCATGAAGTGGCCAGGTTTTATACAACGGCTGAAAAAAATGAAATTATACACAAGGCTCCGGAGATTTGTGATAGCACCGGATATTATTTTGTTGATTTATGTTTGTATCCTGATTTTCCAGGAAGACAAATCGATTCGTTGATTCTGGAAAAAGGAAGAATGATATCATTAATGGAACCTGATCACAGGTGATAAAAACCTAATAATTGCAAAAGCCTTCGTGAGCATGAAGCTGAAAGATTTGAAGATAAATATTCCCCGTCCGCTCAAGACGCTTCTTAAGCTTGCTATCTCTACTATCATCATCATCATCATCGTCCGGAAAATTGATGAGAAATTATTATTACAGACGATCGGGGAAGCAAATCCCTTGTGGCTCATATGGGCGATAGCGTGGTTTATCATTTCAAAAATTATTTCTGCTTTTCGATTTAATTTGCTGTTGGGCACAGAAGGCATACATCTTCCAACGAGACAAAATCTAAGACTTTATTGGTTGGGCATGTATTACAATTTGCTTCTACCAGGGGGCATCAGTGGGGATGGGTATAAGATCAAGGTGCTCATGGAAGAATTTCATCCTCCGTTCAGACGCATGTTTGTAGTGACGCTGCTTGATCGTATTACAGGAGCAGTTGCCCTGGGACAGCTTTGCCTGATCCTTACATTCTGGATTCCGGAATTTCAGCATTACTGGTATTTGGTGGTGCCGGGTTTTTTCATCAGCATCATCATCAGTTGGTGGATCTACAAATGGGCCAAGGGGAATATTTCATCGGTATGGATACAAACTACATTACAATCCATCGGAGTGCAGGGCGCGCAGGCTATCGCGACTTTAGGTCTTGTATTTGCATTGGGTCAGAGTGCGCATTGGCCGGATTATTTAATATTGTTTCTGGCTTCGTCGCTTGTAGCGATGCTTCCATTTACCATTGGAGGTGCCGGCGCCAGGGAGCTTACTTTTATGTATGGCGCGCAATGGCTGGATATTCATACAGAAAATGCTGTGGCGATTGGATTCATGTTTTATCTCATTTCGACAGGAGTCGCTCTCTATGGAATAGTGTATAGCTTTCATCGTGAAAAGATGTTCAAAAAAAGAGAATCCTTGTAGGTTCATTAATATGTGGTCATCATACTTTTCAAAATTTTTGACTGATTACAAGCTAAATACATATTATTAGTATTCATTCTTTGTATGAATGGTATGAGTGTTTAAACTAAATATTGCCCTGATTTCGTTACTTTGTGCTGAATTAGACTGCTTTGGACCTTTTTTATTAGTCTATTGCACTTCCCCTGTTCCCAAAGATTTGAAAAGCCTGTTTATTTTCCTTGCTTCTGTTTAGACTTTCTGCAAATTGATTTCAGGTCAGTCGTGGTGAAAAGTTCGATTGACCAGGGATGTGAAAGTCGATGAATGCAGATTTTTGTATCAACACTAACCAAAAAGTATGAAGCTCCTGACCACTATTACGGATCCCCAATATATTCCAAAAGAAAAATATACCGCTTACGAATCCTTTTGGCTTAAATATCTGAATGATGCAAGAGATTTGCCATTCGTGGATTTGTTGACTCGGATCCACCTGACTGTCATTCCATGGGCCATCCTGTTGTTCACTCCGCTTTTACAAGGTATTTGGTGGTGGCTTGCCTTCATTCCATATGCTTATTTATCCCAGTCCTATTTCAAAGGTCGTTTTGGATTAATGTTTCATTGCATGTGTCACCGGGCCATGTTCAAAAAACAATATACCTGGATGCATACATACACTACATGGTTCGTGGCTCCATTTTTTGGTGGTACGCCGGAAACGTATTTTGCGCATCACATCATCATGCACCATGTGGAAAATAACATGGAAGATGATGCAAGCAGCACATTGAAATACCGCCGTGACAATCCCATTGATTTCCTCCGATACTTTTTCCGTTTTTTACTTCTTGGGATAGTCGACACCTTTATGTATCTCTTTCGAAAGAAGCGGAAAAAAGTGTATACACGCTTTACCATTGGAGAATTTTCTTTTTATGTATTTGCTGTGGTGATGTGCTTCGTCAATTTTAAAGCCACGCTGATGATCTTTATTATTCCTGTGATTTATTCCCGTCTGATCAGCATGATGGGCAACTGGACTCAACATTCTTTCATTGACAAAAGTGATCCGGATGGACATTTCAGCAGTGTGTATAACTGCATCAACAATGTATACAATCAGAACTGCTGGAATGATGGGTATCACTCGATCCACCATTTGAATCCGGCATTACATTATACAGATATACCGAGCACCTTTTTAAAAAACAAGGAACAGTTTAAGAAAAACAAAACTTTCATATTTGACGGCATCCATTATCTGCACATTTTTTTCTGGTTGATGAACAAACGATACGATAAACTCGCCGATAATCTTGTCAACATAGACAATACATTCAGCAGCAAACAGGAAGCGATAGAGCTGATGAAGCAGCGAGTTCAGAAGATCACTTAAAAGAATCAGGGAATAACGAGTAACGAATATCGAGCGAAACGAGATCCCGCTTTTTAGCGGGAACGAATATTGAATATCGAATATCGAATGCAGTGTATCCTGATTGCCCCAAGTCCCTGCGTTTCTACATTAATCACATTCAGCTATCGCTTTCATTTCGATCTCATTTGGAAAACGTCGGGGCGAATGATTTCAACTCAGGTGATGATTTTGTATGATAGGAATGAAGATTATTTTTTTTCAATTTAGATAATTCATAAGCAATTTAATATTCCATCTAAACGAACGATATTTCTTGTAATTTTGACTCCACATTTTTCTTATCATTCAAAAATTCCTATTATGAAACGAATCATTTTTCTTTTGACTTTCTCCTTCTTATTACTACAACTGCACACTGCTTTGGCTCAGGATCAGGCAGCAATGATGAAAGCCTACCAGGCATTTGCTACTCCCGGCCCCATGCACAAACTGATGGATTCCTGGAAAGGATCTTGGTCAGCAGATGTGACCTCTTGGATGGACCCAAAAACTCCACCGATGAAATCTACAGCCACCGTTGAGAATACCATGGCCCTGAATGGCCTATACCAGATGGGACATTATATCGGCACGATGATGGGAGCACCATTCGAAGGCTACAGCACGCTTGCTTATGACAATGCCAAAAAAATGTTCGTCGATACATGGGTCGACAATATGGGTTCAGGTGTAGTCATCATGATGGGCACATGGAATGATAAAACAAAAACACTGAGCCTCAGCGGTACGCAAACAAATGCAATGACCGGAAAGGACAGTCCGATACGCCAGGAAACCAAACTGATCGACGCAAACACACAAAAGATGACGATGTATGGCGAAGGAATGGATGGAAAAGAAATGAAGTTTATGGAAGCCACGATGAAGAGGGCTATGTAATCTTTCCGTTTAGAAAAAACTTAAGAGAGCCTCTTGCTTACCACAAGAGGTTCTTTTTTTTATTTCATAATCTGGTGGGAATTCACTTCATTTTTGAAAAAGTATGCTGATATTTAATGCATTCGTTCCTCGTTTCTAAATCAAATATGGCCAATGCTCCCTACCTCCCTTTCCCGCTCTGCCATCTTAGCTGTCATCCTGGTAATCATCGCAGTTTTCTCATGGGAATCTTATCTCCGCAGTACGGGTTTTGAGTTGAGCTTCGATGATGGAGCCCCTCTTTTCTCCCACTACCGGGACAGAATCTACGAACCCATTGACAAGGCAACCATATTCATCGGCTCTTCGCGCATCAAATTTGATCTTGATATCGATACATGGGAAAGACTCACCGGTACGAAAGCCATTCAACTTGCTTGTGTGGGTAGTTCTCCCCGACCGACATTGACTGATCTTGCGGATGATCCTAAGTTTAAAGGCAGGGTTGTGGTTGATGTGACAGAGGGCTTATTTTTCTCACTAAATCCGGGTAATTCATCTCGTCCCAACCAGGGCATTACCTATCACAAAAAAATCACGCCAACACAGCGCGTCGGCTTTTTGCTCAACAAACCTCTTGAATCAACTTTTGTGTTCCTCGACAAAGATCATTATTCACTGAATGCAATGCTTGACGAATTGGAGATTCCCAGCAGGGATAGTGTATTTATGGATCCCATTTTCGCGCGTGATTTTGGGTATACAAAATACACAAGACAGGACTATTGCGGAAAAGTTTTCATGGCTGATACAGCACAGCAGCACAAACAGCAAAGTATATGGGCCTTGTTCGGAAGTTTGAATAAAAAACCGCCGATCAGTGGTGCTGCACTTGATTCGATTCTTCACCTGGTCAAATTAGATGTAGATAAAATAAAAGCCAAAGGAGGGGATGTGTTTTTTGTAAGGACTCCTTCCAGCGGGCCGTATTTTGATAAAGAGCAACATGGATTTCCAAAAGACAAATACTGGGATCGCATTCTCACAGAAACAGGTTGCAAAGGGATGTATTTCAAAGATTATCCGGAGATCGCGAATTATCAATGTCCTGAATTTTCACATCTCTCCCCCACTGACGCCATCGATTTCACAAAGCACTTCATTGATATTCTCCAGACTAACTATGCCTGGACATTTCCTTCTTTACATAAATAAAAACTAAACTTTCTAAGCTAAATAAACTTTCTAAACACTGTTTCAAATAGTTTAATTAGCAAACAGGTAAGAATGTATCTCCAAGTCCAAATCTTCTCCATATGGTATTTAATTCCTACACCTTCATAGCTTTCTTCGTCATCGTTCTGTGCATGTACAATCTACCTCTGGCATGGAAGACCAAAAAAATAATCCTTCTGCTGGCGAGCTATGTATTTTATGCTGCCTGGAATCCACCATTCATTTTGCTTTTGTGGCTTTCTACAGTAGTGGATTATTTCGTTGGAAAAGCACTCTACAAACAGGACAATGTCACGAAGAAAAGATTACTACTTGTCATCAGCCTGATTGGAAATATTGGAATGCTTTGCTTCTTCAAATACGGTGGTTTTCTTCTGGAAAATTTTACGGTATTACTAAATGCAATAGGCGTCAATTTCCATCCTGCCAAACCAGATATCATCCTTCCGGCAGGGATTTCATTTTACACCTTTACGACTTTGTGCTACACGATTGATATGTATCACAGGAAAAGTGAGCCAGTTAAATCCATTCTTGATTTTTCACTCTTTGTTACTTTCTTTCCGCATCTCGTGGCAGGTCCAATTGTGCGACCACCTCAATTGGTGCCACAGTTTGAGACTCCTCGCATTTCAACGCGAAAGAATATATTAGATGGTTTGTTATTGCTTTCGCTGGGGCTCTTTATGAAAGTGGTGCTCGCTGATAGCATGCTTGCCGGAACAGCGAATGATGTTTTCGGAAATGATGGCCTTATGCCTATGCTCGATGCATGGATGGGTGTACTTGCTTTTTCAGGACAGATCTTTTTTGATTTCGCTGGATATTCAACTTGTGCAATTGGTGCTGCGCTATGTCTTGGGTTTGTATTGCCTGAAAATTTCAGGTATCCTTATGCGGCGATTGGTTTTTCTGATTTCTGGCGGCGATGGCATATCACGTTATCTGCATGGCTCCGTGATTATTTATACATTCCTCTTGGTGGTAATAAAAAAGGAGAAGGACGGACCTATATCAATCTCATGCTGACGATGTTGCTCGGTGGCTTGTGGCATGGAGCGAATTGGACCTTTGTATTCTGGGGAGGACTCCATGGATTTTACCTTTGGGTCGAAAGATTTATTCGCGAAAGATTCGGAACAAAACCAGAACTGGTGCCCGAAATTGCAGCAGGAGTCTCCACTGCTGGAGTTGCCATCGGAGGTCGTTCACGTGCTTTTCTCTACGCCCTTTTTACATTCTTTCTGATCAATGTCACATGGGTGTTTTTCAGGGCGTCAACGTTTAAGCAGGCCTGGACGATGCTTGGATCAATGTTTGGATTCGCTCATGGTGGCGAGCCTTTTTTAACTAGCATTGCCATAATCAAGGTTTCGGTGATCGTCACGATCATGGTGGTGGTGCATTGGCTGATGCGCGATAGTTCAGTGTTAAAGCTTGCTTATAAAATTCCCTGGTGGTTGCTTTCGATTGCATGGGCATTTATGCTATTCAGTATCATGTTGAGCCAGGAGAGTACGAGTTCGTTTATTTATTTTCAGTTTTAGTAAAAATTCTATTCCATTCTCCAAAAAATAAAATTTTGAACTCCATAAAGCAGATAGTCCATTCATTACGCCTTTCCACTAATTCCGTCACCACCTGGATTCAACTATTTTGACTATATTAGTCTATTGAACCCATCCATTAATCCCATGGTAACCCGTTTCATAGCATTTTTAGTACTTCTTTTGACTTCCATCAACGCACACAGCCAGTGCTCCATCTCCACCCCCATCCAGGTGTGCCAGGGGAATTGTGGTCCCGTTTTCTGGCTATCTAATGACCCTCCAGGCACTACCTATTCCTGGAGCATCAATTGTGGAACGATTACTAATCCACATGCAGCTAACCCACATACTGTTTGCTTCAATGCCGCCGGTCTTTGCCAGATTGATGTTGAAGTTAAGAGACCAGGTATGCCTTTAGATACCTGCACTGCCTTTGTATTAGTTGAACCTACTTCCACAGAAAACATCGTCGAAGTCATTTGTCAGGGTGACTCGATTGAAATCAATGGAACATATTATGTCCCTGGTATTTTTCATGATACCATATTTGGCGGTAATGTTCACAATTGCGATTCATTCCTCGTTATCGTCGTTGCTGAAATCCATGTCATGCAGGATACGATCACCACGATTTTTTGCTCAGGCTCCGGCGACAGCATCATCGTCAATGGTACCGTATACAACGAAGGTCATCCTTCCGGTTTCGAAAATATCATCGGTTCAATGGGATGTATTGAATCCATTACAACTATCAACCTAACATATGCCCAACCCACTTCTTCCAGTGTAAATTACACAGGCTGTCACAATGATGGCTACTCAGTAGATGTGGGCGGTAATATCTATAATGAAGCAAATCCCGCCAGCGTGGATACACTGACTGACTCGCATGGCTGCGATAGTGTAGTGACTATTGTACTCATCTACCTGCCGCTTTCGTACGACACGATTTCCTATTCAGGTTGTACAGGTGATGGATATAGCATTACGGTCGATTCTATTTTATACAATGAATCAAATCCCATAGGATCCGACACCATGACTGCAGCGAATGGCTGCGATTCGATTATTACGGTTGCACTTGTATTCGCACAGCCGTCTTATGACACGATTTCTTATTTTGGCTGTCAGGGAGATGGATATAGTGTGACTGTGATGGATAGTATTTTTAATGAAAACAATCCATCCGGTGTGATCACCTTTCATACTTCACATTGCGATTCGATTGTCGTAATTGATCTCCTATTTACGGACTGCCCTGACTCGATTTTGATTTCCGGACATGAACTATGTGTCTCAGGAATGGGATCGCAATATTCCTGGTTTTCGTGTTATGGTATTCTATTACCTGATACAACACAATGTATCACAGTAGGAGATACAGGATGTGTTTGTGTCAGTTTCACGGATGGCAGCGGCTTCGATACGCTGTGTCTGCAGTACAATTTATGCGAATTGACCGGTGCGATCCTTGCACCTCACCAGGCTTGTGCAGGAGAAGTGGTCAGGATATCTTATTCAACAAATGATACAACATTGGAAAGCGGTCTTTGGACTGTAATGCTGGACAGTTCGAACATCCAAGTTTATGAATTGACAGATTCTCTTTGGTTGACGTTTGATTCTGCAGGTTGCTATGCGATTAGTCTCATGTTAAAAGACTCAGGCTGCACAGTTGTTATAACGGATACTATTTGCATCGTTGAAAAACCATCGGGATTCCTTTGCTGCGACCAGATAACTTGTGATTCCTGTGTGAATCTTACGGTATATTTTGATGGAACTCCTCCATTTTCATTTGCAATTACTGATGGCACTACAATAGATACAGTTTCCGAAATTAACAACCTGACTTATGATTACCAGGTTTGCCCACCGTATAATACCACTGTCGTCTACACTTTATTGTGGGTATCAGATCTGAATGCTGCATGTGATGGATCCATTTTGACACCGTCGGCATCAGTTTACCTCGAACCTTTCCCTGTAGCTTCCATCACAGTTCATGGCGATTCACTCTGTGCGGGTCCTGTGGGACAGTTCTACCAGTGGAAAGATTGTCAGGATTCGACTGTAGTGAGTTTTGATCAGTGTTTCGTACCTGCAACTTCTGGTTGTTATTGTGTTACAGTGAGAACTGCACTGACGGATTGCGAGGATACAGCATGCTTCAACTATATTATTTCCGGGACACAAGTTCTTAACGATCCTTCTGATCTTGCAATGGTATATGAATCTGATTTGAATTCAATACTGATAAATAGCCGGGATAATATTTCTGCTGACCTTCATATACAGCTTGTTGATTTAACTGGCAGAAATATTCAAATCATCAGAAGGGAAAATCCAGATGATCATTCTCTAAGGGTTTATCTACCTGAGCATATGACCTCAATTGTCTTCATTAATGTTTCTTCTGAAAAATTCAATTTCAGCCGAAGTGTTTTACTATACTGAGGATTATAAAAGATCAAATCGATGAACTGAAAAAACAAAATGAAGAAATTTTACAGGCATTAAAACAACTTCAGGAAAAAAGCAATTAGTTATTTGTGTCTCCACCCTTTTCATTTATTAAACCTAAACATTAATATCATGAGAAGAATTATCATTTGCTTACTCGTATTCACCCCTTGCTTGCTTTCTGCACAATTTGGCGTCAAGGCCGGATTAAATTTTGCCAACATCACCAATGCGAACCAAATAAATGCAAGTTCTCACACCGGTTTCAATATCGGTGTATTTTTGGATGGCTCATCTAAATCTATTCTCAGCTCACATAGCGAATTGCTTTTTTCAAAACAGGGTTATGATTTTGCTACGAATACCAATACAGGTACAGTCAATCTTAACTATCTCATCCTTCCGCAGTTTCTTGCGATCAATATTACCAAATATGTACAGATTCAGGCAGGAGCTTATTTAGCTTACCTGCTTAGTGCCAGTGTAGATTCGACAGCGAGTACGGGAAATCCAAGTGCCGATAATCTTTTAAAATTATATAACCGGATGGATTATGGTTTCGCAGGGGGTGTTGAAATTCACCCGATATACAGCCTGATTGTAGGAGCCAGGTTAAATGTTAGCCTAGGTAAATTATACAAACAGCCAGAGGAAGGACAGACCTATTCCTTTATTCCTGACTTTGATGCAAAGAATAATGTTTTGCAAATTTATGCCGGGTATAAATTCGGAAAGGAACAGTAATTAATCTGCGTTAAACCAACTTTGCTTCAATCGAAATATTTGCATTCAATACTTTGCTGACAGGGCAATTCGCTTTTGCATCAGCAACACATTCTGCAAATTTTTCAGCATCAACACCCGGCACTGTCGCAGTGACATCCAGATGACTTTCGGTGATGGCTCCACCTTCAAGAGTGATTGTGCATTTGGTATCTATATTATCCGGTGTAAATCCGGCAGCATTCAATACAAAACTCAGCTTCATCGAAAAGCAGCCTGCATGTGCTGCTGCTATTAATTCTTCAGGATTTGTACCTATGCCGTCTTCAAATCTTGTCTTATACGAATACTGATGATCGTTCAAAACACCGGATTGTGTCTGAAGTTTTCCACTTCCTTCTTTACCTGTGCCTTTCCAGTTAGCAGTTGCTGTTCTTTTCATTTATTATGGTTTAAAAGTTTTTGCAAATATACTAGTATTGATGGATCACAGCCCATCCCATCATTCATTACTCTCGTGTCACGCTTTAAACATTGGCGAGATTGTGCTGCGCTTGTCTATCTCCCATCTTTGTTATATAAAAAAATAGATGGCTGTCAAAGCCGCACCTCCAATTGTGGAAATGGAAATTAATTTAATCGCCCGGTTAAAATCCTTCCGTAGAAATTCATCTTCTTTTATTTTTTTGAAAACTCGAATCCCTGTTAGGCTCGAAACACCTTTAAATCCAAACACATAACAGAATTTGCTATAAGCCTGTACGAAACCTGATACAGCATAAAATGCTGGTAGGAAAATGATTAATTTGAAAACAGAAGCTACCTGGAAATATTCAATGATGAGGATGCAACATATCATCAATGCACATCCAATATATCCATTTCTGAATCTGCGACGGACTTCTATCTGACCTATATTGCATGCGCCCGGCAGATAGGTATAGGGATTAGTATTGTCCATTCGTCATTGCGATGCGATTAATTTTTCTTCCTTTATTTGTTTCAGTCCGCTTTGAATCAATGAGAAAATAATGATCCACCCAACGACACCAAGTATTAGATTTTTGGCATAGAAAGGCAGTACCAGCGGACTATTCCAGATCATGTGCATGATAACAGCGGTGACAAACACCCTATAAAATCTGGGATCCTGCAGCATTTCCATTCTAAATTTATTTCCGCCTTTCACTCTCCACAAGGCTGCCCCGCACATAGCAGTCCAGATGATGTGTCCGAATGGAGCCAGCATACCACGATACATAATGGTATCAAGCATAGAAGGACCGCCATAATCCAAACCTGCACTTAAAGCATAGCCTGCACTTTCAAAAGCCGCAAAACCAGTACCTATCGCTGCTCCAAATAATAAACCGTTCAGCGTATATCTGAATCGTGTGGCATTGACCACGATAAGTAAGGCCATGAGTTTTCCGGGCTCTTCAGCAAGACCTGCGATGGATGCACCCATCCAGTCAAGGTGAATTTTATCAGTCAGATCAAAGAAGAACAATGAAATGATAAGTGAAATAATTCCTCCGAGGAACACAAGCCTGATCACCTGATACAAGGAAACATTTTTACGCGCATTCATTTCAAAAAAGAAAATTAGGGCCGAAAGTGGAATTGCAAACGAGCCCATAAAAATAAGACCCGGAACCAGATTTGGATTTTGATAACTGTGCCAAGCCTGAACGAAAATGAAGTAGATCACTGCGGCTGCAATAAACGTCCGTAAAAAAACCCATGGTTTAGGCCACGAGGTTTCTACGTTTTCAATATTCGGTGTTGTAGAAGGAGCGCCTACGGTGAAATAATCTTCCACTTCATGACTAGAATGTTTCTTTAGCGCCTCGGAAAATACATCTCCCAGGTTAAATCCTTCCAGTCGTTCTAAGCCAACCCAATCAGTGACAGTATCAGACATCTTTGAGGAAAAATTTTGGGATATGTCAGGTGTGGTTCCCTGATCATGCCCGATGCCATCAGATGTCGGATTAGACTTGGAAGTCTCTGGATTTTTATTTTCCATGTGCTCTGTTTCTGAAACGGGTTTCATAAACCCGATATGTCAAATTTACATAATCGATCTTGTTATAGCCATGCAAAACCAAGTCAAAGACAAGATGGACATAAAGCCTAAAAAAATCCATTTTCCCAGGAGGTGATCCTGATGGCAAGATCCGAGCAGGTTTTTCTATTTAGTTTGTAACAGGTGGTCGGGTGTTTTACTTCAGGTTCGATGAGACCACTTTGGCGAAGAGATCTGAGATGTTGGGATACAGTGGTTTTGGCAAGTGGAATAATTCTGACCAGATCTGCGAAGGGCGATGTGCCATGTTCGAGGAGATGGGATAGGATAATGATCCTAGCTGGATGTGAGAGGGCTTTAGCCCAAAGGGATCTCACATAAGAGGATTCGTCAAAGAATTTTGCTTTTGAGAAGGCCATGATGGTTTGTTTTACTGGTGAAGAAATGATGATAACTGGTTGAATAAAATTAGGGGTAAACAAGAGCCGAAAACGGTAAATTCAAAATATACGTACACATATTTATTTGTTTAATTTATAAACTGGTGTGATTCTTGCATATATCTCCCATAGCCGTTCGCAAACGTTTACGCAACGACTAGTCAAAAAATGTCCAATTTGCTGAATTTATCAACTTACTGTTAATCAGGTTATTATGATCATCCTGGAAAACTATAGTTAACTAATTGTAAACGAAAGACCCAGATCTGAACTAAATTCGTTATTTATTTGTAACTTTATTGTAAATTACATGTAAACATCATATCCTATTTATAAAAATGGCTCAAATCAAGTATAAAGAAACTCAACGCCTGCGCCAGTGGGACCTCATGATCCTCATCGGAACTCTTATCTCCCTTGGTATCATGGCCCTCGTTCAATTACTCAAAAACGCTGAACCCAACAGAAATCTCCTGCTAGGTATGTCACTCATTATCCTTATCCTGTCAGGTCTGTTTTACTATTTCAATTCCCTCCGCCTCATCTCTCGTTACAATGAGAAAAACATCAAGCTAAGCATGCTCCCGGTCGGAACCGTAAAACGTAAAATCAAATGGGAAGATGTAGCCACCAGCGAATTCATAGAACTGCCCAACAAATCCAAATTGCATGAATGGAACTCCATGTTCTCCAGCCTTAATAACGTAACACCACGGACAGGTAACACATGCCTCCATCTCACTATGAAGGACAATGAAGAAATTAATATCGGCTGTTCAAATCCGAAAGAACTGCAACAGTTTGTTCAAAACGTAAAAGATCTTCATTCTGAAGCAGGAAAATAATCCAGGATAAAGTCAAAAATTTAAAGCCGGCAGACTCGCCGGCTTTTTTTATGCAACATTAAACCTGCTCTTTTAAGGACGAGCCCCAAAAACTCACGCTTTACACGTCACGAATCGAGCATGAGCGCCGAAAGCTATCTTTACCCCGATGATCTATCATACAAGAGCTATCGTCCTGCGTTCAGTAAAATTTGGCGAATCAAGCCTCATTGTGGATATGTACACTGAACAAAAAGGCCATCAAACATTTATAATCAACAGCGTAAGGAAAGCAAAATCAATTACCCCTCCTTCCTACCTCCAACTGCTTACCCTTGTAGATATTGTTGCCTATCACCAGGATCATAAAAAGATAAACCGCATTAAAGAAGTTCGTCTTGATCATACATATCAAAGCATACCGTTTGACATGCGAAAATCATCTGTTATCACTTGCCTGGCTGAAATAACTTACCATTGCCTGTCTACTGCATATCCACAACCTGATCTGTTCTCCTTTCTACATAAGGAATTGATCCGATATGATCAGCCGCAAGCCTATGATCGTGATTTTCTGATTCGGTTTCTTGTTTCTCTTTCACATTATCTTGGATTCGGTTTTGAATTACCTGTTGATTCTTATTCAGGAAAATATTTTGACCTTTTGGAGGGTCATTTGGTGACCTCGAAACCATTACATGACTATGTAATTGATCAGCCTGATTTGGCATCTCTTAAACAAATTCTTGATGGCGATTCCAGAGACCCTGCTGATGTTCGTTTACCCGTCAGAAGAAAATTGATTGATATCCTTGTACTTTACTTTCAGCTACATGTTGAAACCCTTCGAAACATAACCTCGCTGAAAATCCTAAGGGAAATACTTTAAAAGATTGAATATCTATCTTTTCTACCGGTATCTACCGAATCAGCATAACACTTCCTGCTTTAATAATATTATTATGATTGGTTGTTAATATATTAATCTTATAGACATATACTCCCGTAGGAATTATTTTATTCCCATTTGAAATCCCGTTCCAGGTTAGCGACTGCCCCATTTGATGGAATAACATATTTCCCCATCTGTCAAAAATAAATAGCTCCATGGAGAGGACACCAGGGTTTTCCTCTATTTCCCAGTCATCGTTGATACCATTTCCGTCCGGGGAAAAAATATTTGGAATATAAATTTCATCTATTAAACATTTATCATCAAATAATACATTTGTGCTATCAGAATAATTACAACCAAATTCATCTGTAATGAATACAGCTACTGTTTGAGGTTTTATTATCTCAATCTTTGATTCTATCGATCCATCAGACCAACGAAATTCAACATTCGAGAGATCTATATCAATTCTTGCAGTATCTCCCGGACACAATAGCCTGTCAGGCCCTAAATCGAAGTTGGGTATAGGATAAGTTCCAATCAAAAAATCCGCCGTATCCGGTCTACAATAAGGATCATCAACTACATAATGGTAAGTTCCGGGTTTATCCTTATTTGGATTAAAGAAATCCGACTCTGAAAGTATAGGAAACCATTTTCCTCCCATTGTAGCATTGGCTGATAATAATTGAGGTAAATATATCAATGGATCCGATAAACATATTTTCATTGAATCATCCTTTCCAGCAGAAGTAGTCGATCCTACTAAAGTGATGAAAGCATAAGCCGTGTCGCTAACCAAGTGCTTCGCCCAACCACAAAATCCAATTTTCAATCTTGAGATGCCCTCAGGAACATCACCAATAAGCCTAAGCTGATTGATATAAGACGATAGCAAACTGAAATCAGTGGAACCTGCGGATGTATATCTCAATTGATCAGTTTGCTGTCCGGCCAACGTAGCAAATGAAGGTGTATTTCCATCTAAAAAAACTCCCGGTGGTCCCTCCTGGATCCATACCAATAGACTGTCCCAAGGTTTATCACAAAATAAGTCCGGGATAGTAAAAATAAACCTGTCCGGCAGCGAACATAAAATTGTATCCTGACAGTCAATACCGGGAAGAGTCCGGTCCTCTTGATCCAAATCAACATGGATAGCACAAGGTGGCGGTGGCATGAACATAAAGGCCGGTGCTGATCCTTGAAAGTTCTCATTAATAGCGTGTGAAATACTACAATAATATGTAATAGAACAATCACTAGAATTGATAAGATATATATCACCACTACTATGGAAGCCAAAAATAGCAACACTGTCACAAGATATTGCCACTTCCGTGAAGG
Source organism: Saprospiraceae bacterium (assembly GCA_040003045.1). Taxonomy (GTDB): domain Bacteria; phylum Bacteroidota; class Bacteroidia; order Chitinophagales; family Saprospiraceae; genus Opimibacter. The sequence goes on from JBDUDG010000022.1 coordinate 17,878, forward strand.
ATAGAAAACCAGAAATTGGAAGATCACAATAAATTTGACTATTAGCAGGATTTTGAAGATCAATTTGTACAATTTGAAAATTATTAGTACTCATTAACTGACCATTAAGCCAAAAAATATTGGACCAAATATTCATAGAGCCTGTCATTCTACCGTGATGGACTAATTTTTGTGTGTTAATTTCATACGAAAAAATATCTCTTTCACCAAAGATTAAAACCGAGTCTTTAGTACAGGTCATTCCTTTGTTCCACCGTTGAGTTGGAGAGCCGGGCCCATCTAATAGTTTTGTGTGGTTTTGATTTACAAGATCAATAAGATAAATACCATCCTGACCTAATCCATAAATGCTTCCATCAGGGCAGAAGGCAATATCCAACCACTCATGATATCCATTAGTTGATAGAGTAGTATCAACGTATAATTCTTGAGTAATACAATTAGACAAATTGAATTCGCCTATTACAGTCTTAAGAGAATCAACTGAAATTCTATTATGAGAGGAATAATAAATAGACTGTGTCCAACTATGATAGCTAGTAACAATAAAAAATAAAAATGAAATTATTCTTTTCATATACATAAAAGAAAGAGGAAGAATTTGATAATAATTCTTCCTCTTATCCTTGCTTTAATTAATGATCAGTTTACCAGATGATTCACTCTTGTAGGACTGAATTTTATAGTAATAAAGTCCAGGAACCAAATCAAGATCAATTTTAGATTGCTTTTTGGTCAAATTCTTGGTTAAAACTGTCTTGCCACATAGATCATACAAATAAAATCTTTCATTATTGTCCTCATCCCCAGCAATTAATTGCACCACTATTTGCCTACTTGCAGGGTTAGGATAAACTAATTGAAGTGGTGATAATCGCTCCTGAATTTGTATTTGTGAGTGGTATTCATTTGAGACAAGTGAATTAGGATAATTGGTCTCGCCTGTAGAAAACGTCTTAAAATCTCCTTCCAAAGTAAGGAATGTGGACTCCTGAGCAAAGGATTCACCGTCAGGAACCAGGCTTACGTAACAAACATAGAATATGCCATCCTTATATTTTGTCTTAAATGTGGTGTTGGTTTGAAGGGCATTGTATTTAATCTGTGGTTCGCTTTCGCACTTTAAAGAAAACATTAAAACATCCAATCCGACCATTTCAACATTAAATGATAACGAATATTCGTTTTTGTCAACTTTCTCCACCAGTATGTTTACAGGAGAAGAACGTTTCCAGACTTTTTCCCCTCCTGTAAGCGGAACTTCACATTCTGTACAGGTAGCATTTACGTCGCCCATTTTTATCCCCACAAAATCAAGATCAGTGACATCATCTTCAACATTTGTCACATCAATAAACCTGTCGTAGGATGGTACATCATGTTCACAAAGATCAGGATCCATTTCTGTGTATTGATCTACCGGTACAAATGTCCATGATGGCCAATCAACAGGATTCTCCAAAACGGCATTCTGAAGTGCTACAAGATCAAGAGTTGAGACTAGTCCATTCTGATTGACATCTGCCGCCAACAATTGCCAAACATAATCAAGGCAATGTCTTCCTAAAATAAAATCATGAATGATATCGAAATCCAATTCAGTTATTCCGCATAAACGGTCATTATCATTTACCGGTTCAACCCTGTAGTCCAGATCTTCTACGACATTACATTCATAGTCTCCATATTCATCAGTTAACGTGGAACAACCAAAACCCGGCATTCCATTTGCTTCCGCTATCTCAACAACATTATTTGGAATACCCCCATTCTGTGCATCTAAACAATCAAGAGCCGGACTTTCAATATTACCGCTTAAGCTGTGACCGGCCATACAAACATCCGAGGGTTCACATCCGCTACCAATTCCTAATGAGCAAATCTGATAAGATACACCGGGATCGTAAACCCAAAAAAATCTGGTTTGACCAAAACTAAAATCTGCACATTCTCCGACGGCTGCCGAAAAATAAATAGTAAATAATAATTGATTGTTTGTTGTAGTAAATGTGGGGCCATCTTCAGGAGGAAAAATAGCTCCTTTTACATCAATTCGTCCGGGCGAGTTGTCAAATTCCATACTAAAAGTACCAAGAATGTAATCTAGGGCAGGGTATATACTTGCTTCGGTTTTAGTCTCATCCACAATAAAGTTAGTATTGGAATAATAAACTTCCAAGACAATGCCCCCAGCAGATTCATCAGCAAAGTCTACAAGGGAAACATCTATAGCAAAAAGATTCTCATACGGGTCATAATAGGGCGAACTCATACAGAAAGTAGCTGAAATACATGCTGGTTGTGATTGGATGGTATTAATGATCAAAGGACTAAAAACCAGAGTTAGAAGCCATTTCCAGTAAGAATTTCGATTTAGAATTTCCCAAGTCGAAATTGGGGGG
>JBDUDG010000209.1:0-5988 GCA_040003045.1 Saprospiraceae bacterium
GTAGGTCGAATCAGGAAAGATGATTCGCGGGATCGCTGTTGGAATTTATTTATCGTCGCGGACAATTTACGAAAAGGCGCAGCGACAAATGCAGTACAAATAGCAGAATACCTGGTGGAAAATAAGATTGTAAACCCTGAATTATCTGAATCCGTAGCCGTTCTATAATGGTCACAATAATTTTAATACTGAATCTTTATCGAGGCAAACACAACGATCAGATAATTTATGTTGTTGAGTAGATCAAAAATCAGGTAAAATACGTTTCACAGATACTTAAAATATCTGTTTACCAACAAAACAAAAGCAATAACCAATTATGTACTGGGATCAGGAAATCACCCCGTGATCCAACGAATCACAACGATACTTAAGAACAACAAAAATTCAACCGAATGAAGACGAAAATCGTAATGTGGGGAAATGATGAAAAGGATCAAAAAGTCCTGATCGCCCTTTCCCTCAGAGCAGACGACAATGTGGTGGACCTGTACACTTTTCCTTTTGATACCACTTCAGAGGAATTCTACAATCTCATGTTGAACGAATGGAGGGAATCACATGAGATTCCATTTCCGACAGGGTACACGCATACAGAACGTCCACTGACCGCTTCAGATACCCTACTGCCTGACAATCTAAAGGTGGACCGGCCTGATATCATCCAGAGAGCTCAGACAGAGTGGCATTTCCTTGTACTTTCCAATAAATTATATCATTCTTTTTTGAGTGAACTCGAAGATATAAAAGACAAGATCAAGGGTGCCACCAGCTATAAAAATCAGCTCTGGGAAGAGATGAAAGAATCCTGGGAGAAGATCCAGAAAAATATATTTGACAAAACACTTTTACGCGAGCACGGCCAGCAATTGAGGGAGATGACCAATGACATCTTCACCCAATTGAAAAATATGAGAAAGGACATGGACTCCGAAATAGATCGCGTGTCGCATGAGATTGCGGATAAGATCAATACCAAACTTGACGAAGTAGAGCAAAAAATTAAAAGTGGTCTTGGCTTGCAACCTCTTTTCAATGATCTGAAGCGTCTTCAGCAGGAATTCAAGGATGCCGACCTGTCCAGAAATGACAGGGCAAAAATATGGAAGCGCATTGATGCCGCTTTCAAACAGGTAAAGGAGAAAAAATTCGGAGAAAAGAGTACTAAGGATTCTTCGTCCCTGGACAGGCTCAACCGGAGATATGAAGGCCTGATATCCGCGATTGAAAAAATGGACAAATCCATTAAGCGTGATGACAAGGATAAAAGTTTCCAGGATGACCGCATCGCCAATACAGAAGGTCAACTTGAAGCCCAGATCCGCATGGCCAAACTAAAGATGATCGATGAGCGTATCAATTCCAAGAATGAGAAGCTTGCAGAAATGCAAAAGACAAAGGGAGAATTGGAAGAGCGCATCAACCGGGAGAAAAAATATCTCGAGGAGCAAAAGAAACAACAATCCAAAAAAGTGGAGCTGAATGAGGCAAAAGAATCGGTAAAGCAAAAGATAGCTGATACGATCCATGCCCAGGCAGATCAGCTTGATTCAGATGCATTGGGCAAAGCCGCTGACGCAATTGCAGAAGGTAAAACCAGTAAATCCAGGCCAAAACAAAAGGAATCACTCATCAGTGCTATTAGCGACACACTTGAAGAATCACTTACAGATCTTGGAGATAATCTTGGCGCTATTGCTTCTGTGGTGTCTGACAAAATAGACGATGCCGTAAAGGATATGGGCACACATGCCAGTGAAAAAATAGAAGAAATCAAAACCAATCTTAATCATATGGAAAATACTAAAAAAGAGGATAAGGACCACAAGGATTCCTCCAATGAGAATACAAACAACGAGTCTGGAAAGAAGGAATCCATCATCGATTCCCTTACAGATTCAATGAAATCCGCAGGTAGTGATCTTGGAGCAGCGGCATCCACCCTGGTTGAAAAACTCGAAGGAGCACTGAAAGATATCCATGTCAATGAAATACTTAGCGACATCAAGGATAATCTGAAGGAAAAGATGGATGAAATCCACGTAAAGGAAATCATGGACGACCTCAAAGGAAAAGCCGCCGAATTCACAGCAGATGCAAAGGAAAAAATCGAAGACCTTAAGGCGCAATTCAACAAATCAAAGGACAAATCTGACGAGGACAAAAATGATACAGGCACCGATGCCTGATCCATTGCAAATCATATTGCAGAATAAAAAAGGGCGAAATTATTTTCGCCCTTTTTTATTCTATAGATATTTGAAGAAATTCCTGCCTCATGTCTTACTCATTCTTTCACAAACTTCTTACTATACATCACACTTCCTGTACTGACACGTATCACATACATTCCGGAAGTAAAGCCTGACACATCGATGACATTCTGATTCACTCCTTGCTTCATTGACCATTTCTTGGCGGTCATGAGATGTCCTGTAAGATCGAATACATGAATCTGTGCATCTTCTGATTTTGTGGATGACAAAACTACCTGAAGCAGATCACCGGTTGGATTAGGCATGATGCCTAACGGACTATTGTCCTTGGAATCATTCGTCCCATTTGCTATTTGTGAATCAACGATTGTACCGCGTTCAGGTGCTTCCGCACATATTGCGATCGATTGATCACTGGTCACACATGCCTGTGAGTTATAAAGGACTGCATCCATGATCTCCACATCATCTACATACCAACCGTCACCGGAAATATTATCATCAGTCCCAAAACGGAACCTGACTTTTACCTGCTGCTCTTTATAATCACTTAAGTCAATATAAACGGGTTTCATTTTGAAATCACTGTTGCTCTTTCCTGAGAATGCAAGCAGTTCAGGTATTGCAAATGTTCCATACTGAAGCTTGCCTGAATATCCGTTTCTGAATACTCTGTCATTGAGTGGTATCCATTTATCACCACCATCGGTTGAGATCTCCATAAAGCCTCCATCAGCACCAGCTTCTGTATCAAAGTAATGATAGAACCGGTATACAGGATAATTGCCAGTAATATGGTAGGGATCTAAATTTTGAAGGAAATGTTGCGACTTGGTTTCAGGATCACCCACATTCCATGCCGAGACACCACTGTGTACAATTAGATCCTCCTGTTGCCACAAATTCGATGTTGTTCCTGTAGGATCAAAAGATATATCCCAACGTTCTAAAGGATCACCTTCGATATCATCATAATATAATCGGATCGAATTTTTATCCGGATCAGATTGTAGTTCGTAGGTAATCACGACCTGCTGATCAGGACCTAAAGTTGGTATTGACCAAACCAGACTGTTACCCGTTGAAGGCTCAATATTTGCAGAACCGGCGATATATGTACAACCTGAAGGAATTTGATCTTCAACAAACACATTGGTCAGATTGAAATCTTTATAATTAATTAATGTAAGTGTTACAGTGATAGGTTGGCCGGCAACAATTTCTGGTGTCATGGTTTTCCTGAACCTGATTTCATCAAGACAGGAAGTAGGCAGGTCAAAACCTTCTTTGCCATCTGCTCTGGAATCGGCATCGCCACCATCAGCGTTTATACCTAAACCTCTCCTTGCAAAAGCTTTCCAGATTAGACATTGATTGACACCTCCATTGTCCATCATGTCAGCAAGGAGGATCGCATCACGTGAGTCGATAAAGCCCGGGTGGCAAGGTTGTAGTTTCAGTCCATCCATGACCAGTTGTATTGCCTTGTTGTTCCCTCCTGTACCATGCAGTACATCAGCATCCCAGCCATATACATCAACAAAATCCCAGTACATATCCCACAACATAGCGGCCCAGACAGAACCTACTCCATGCGGTAAAACTTCCGTAATAATATCATTATACGTATGAGGATCAATAGACATGTCAGTGCTATATGGATATGTACGAAGACCTGTACCATCAATATTTTCCTTGATGGAATATGTGGCTATACCTCTCTTCTTAGCACCTGTATCACCTGCATTCGTTGTAGTGACAAGTGCAAAAAAATCGCTCCATCCTTCACCCATGCCTGAAGCTTCTTCTGAAGCATGTGTTGAATTACCACCAAGACAATCGCTCTGCGATGGACCTCCTGTCAGTCGGGTTGAAATTCCGTGTCCGTATTCATGTGACATTACACTATTATCAATTGATCCGTCACGCAATACAGGCCCCGTAGTGTTAGGCGCAACAAGAGATGCGGTAAGACCATGAGCAGCTGCAACACGAATTCTCGTGCATTCACCTTTGCTGATAAAGACAGATGGAATAGTGACCAAAGCTGCATCCTGTGCAGCCGCCATCGTAATAACAGTTTCATCAAAATTGCAAATGATCGCCCCAATCGCGCCAGCTTGCTGTGCATTGTATACTTTCTCGCTGAAATCACAAAGACCACGATCTATGATTGCGATTTTTCCGGTTAATACCGTCTGACTAGTCAGTGGAACACATCCGTATGACGGATCAAAAGATCCATCAGCTATGACCACCACTTCTCCAGTCACTGGTGTTGAAGTAATATCAGTTCCAAATTGCGCAATCCCGGTTTGTATTTTACCTGCCAGTTCCACAGGAGTTAAAATATCAAGGAACTTACTGGTGTTGTCCTGACTCCAGGTGAACATCCTCATCTGTCCGCTAAACCCATCATCAGGAGTGGAAAAATCTGCATTATTCTGACAGGCTGTTCCGCCATTTGTTTGCGTGCCACACAATGCCGGATTGGCATCGCCAAATTGAGATAATGCATTCACAAAATCACCACCTGCACCGGCGCCGGAATAATTTTTTGATTGAAAATTTCCCGCTGCTTCATTCATCCCATATGAAAATGCGAAATCGTGCATGAAATTATTTCTAAAGAAAAGACTTGTTACCGCGACGTTTTCATTGTCCACCGGTTCACCATCTACGTTAAATGGAAAATCAAAGATCAGACCTGGACCACCGTCCACTTCTGAATCAGGAGTATAAGTCCAGTCCCTGTCTAAGAATGCATGCACATTATTTCCTTGTGTGATGGTAAACTCAGGACCTGCTACACCATTGTTGTCATGCCATCCAAAGGGTGAAGCATTAATGTCTTCTGCTCCCGATATCAATTGAAAATTACCATGATTCGGACTTTCAATTGAAAGAGGAAGCACACGGTAAGATGCTGTAACTGAATTCACAGGATCAAGCGCAGTATTTGCTGGTGTCAGATTTTCAATGCACGCATCTTCATGGGCCAGATAATTGATATCAAATGAACATTGAGAAGTAAGCTTATCATTTGAAATTACTTTTCCGTTCAATGCATCTACATAAGACTCATAAAGTAATCCTGTACTCTTCGGCTGAATTTGAATCTTCCATGCTAATTCATAGTCTCCTGATGCAGAACGGATATATCCCAATTCGGCAGGTATATCCTGGAGCGCAAGATTTGATTTCTCATAAACAGCTTTTCCTGCGGAAGAATATTCTTTGAATGCAGGAATAGATCTGGATGCAACACCTAATGAACCCGCAGAAATTCCAATGGCTTGGGGAGCGGATACTGCAGCGGCATTATTTGAAAAAGATAAGCCCTCAATTTTCGTCAGTCGATGACCGACACTAAATATTTTTCCTTCCGACTGGAAAGCAAGATTGATCTCGGTGCCAAAAATTTCAAGACCATTTTTAACCTGCACCATGTGAACATGAGTAACACCATTATTTTCTGAAATAAACTGGCTAACAATTTTTAAATCGCCAATAGCTTTCTGATCAAGACCATATTCGCTCCGGATATATTCCATGGCCTTAGCTTTATAGTTAATAGCCTGAGCCCTAATAGTTGAAATCGTGGCAATAGACAGTAAAAGCCCTGTCAGCGAAAGAAGCAATTTTTTCATAATCTGTTTTATAAGGAAATTGAAGCCTTAAAATTAGTGAAACTTGACTATACATGACACCGTAAGTGCCATTCTTGCCTATATTGGTATGATATATGACAAAAAAAGGTAATTGGGTGATC
>JBDUDG010000210.1:0-5987 GCA_040003045.1 Saprospiraceae bacterium
TACTTAAGATGCCGGATTTTAGCTCCGCGGAAGTCTGGATTAGTCTTATCACACTTACTTTCCTTGAAATCGTCCTGGGGGTAGATAATATTATTTTTATTACGATCACCGCCAATCATCTTTCTGATGAATTAAGATCAAAAGCCAGGAATCTGGGATTGATCCTTGCTATGGTTTTTAGAATTATCCTTCTATTTGGCATCACCGCACTTATAGCACTTTCTCAGCCAATTATCGTTTCGAATGGTAGTTTTTTTTCCTTTGCGATCAGCGGCCAGTCATTAATTCTCTTTGGTGGAGGAATATTCCTTCTGTATAAAAGTGTCACAGAGATCCACCACAAATTAGAAGGCCACGGTCCTGAAGAACAAAAGGTTCAATCTTCAGTCAAGGGATCGCTTATTAAAGCAGTTATCCAGATATCGGTCATCAATATTGTGTTCTCTTTCGATTCGATCCTCACTGCAGTTGGACTGACCCATGAAATAGTCGTGATGATTATCGCCGTGGTGATCTCCGTATTAATCATGATGTCTTTTGCCGGACCTGTAGGTAATTTTGTCAACAATCATCCAACTATTCAGATGCTGGGATTGTCATTTTTATTGTTGATTGGATTTATGCTGATAGCAGAATCAGCCCACATAGGACATGTTAAGATCGCAGGAGCAGAAATGGGTGAAGTGCCAAAAGGATATTTATACTTTGCCATTTCATTTTCCCTTCTTGTTGAAGTCCTTAATATTCGATTGCGCAAAAAAAGAAAACCTGTTCAGCTTCATGGTATCAGTGAGCAGGCCGAGTCAGAGGGAATGTTTGTAAAGAAGATAAAACCTCAAAAATGAATCTCCAATTAGATCGAAATCTTATTTTTTTTGATATTGAGTCTACCGGTTTAAATGTAATCAGGGATCGAATCATACAGCTTGCCATGATCCGTTATCATAAGGATGGTGGCGAACCTGCAGAAAAGACCTATCTGATCAACCCAGGAATTCCGATTTCACCTGAATCGATGGCCATACATGGGATCAGGCCGCAGGATGTAGCCAACAAACCAACGTTCCTACAGCTTGCTAAAGAAATATTTGAATTCATCGGGGACGCAGACCTTGCCGGGTACAATTCAAATCGATTTGATATCCCTGTGCTTATGGAAGAATTTGCCAGGGCGGGTCTTGACTTTGATATTGATTCCAGAAGAACCATTGATGTGCAGCGCATATTCTACAGAATGGAGCCCCGAACACTTTCTGCGGCTTATCAGTTCTATTGCAGGAAAAGCATAGAAAATGCACATGATGCGATGGAAGATGTCAGGGCAACTATTGAAGTGCTGGATGGTCAGCTGAGGAAATATGAAGGCATGGATTTTGTGCCGGAGGAAGGTGAAACGATTGCAGCTCCAATTCAAAATGATGTGATTTCATTGTCTGCATTCACTAATGATCAGAATATACTTGATGCTACACAACGATTGAAATACGATCACCAGGGAACTGTCGTTTTTAATTTTGGGAAATATATGGGCCGTCCTGCTGCTGAAGTATTGTTCAAAGACCAGCAATACTATCACTGGATGCTCAATAAAGAATTTTCACATCAGGTAAAAAAAATAATTCAGCAACTTGTCTCAGATTATAAAAAGAATTTACCGGCATAAGGTTGGGATCATTCTATGTAGTTTTTTCTTTGCACTCATATTTGTGATGCAGGGATGTATTTCACGTGTTGAAGGATGCCTGGATGTGGCGGCTGCTAATTTTGACCTGAATGCTGACAAGTCCTGCAATGATTGTTGTTCCTATCCGATGCTTTCTCTCGGATTGTCGCAAAAGTGGGATGACAGGAATTTTTCAACTTCTGATACTTTCACTATCAGTGACAGGAATGGACTTCTCTATAGGATAAATGATCTGAAATATCTGTTGTCTTCCTGGTCATGGAAAGATGCATCTGACAATATCTATTCAGTAGACAGTGCTGAATTGACTTGTCTGACTGGTCAATTGCGATACACTCCAGATGTTTTGTTGATAGACTCGAAACAATTCCAATACGTGCTCGGCACTATTCGGAAATCACCTGTCATTGATACGGTCCTGTTTAAATTAGGTGTGATTCCATCATTCGATTGTCTTGATCCGGTAGCTATAAATACACCTTCAATATTGTCCGCGAACAGTGTCATCTGGGATGTTTCAACATCTTCAAGGGCCACTGTACGATTGATCCTGCAAAGGGATATTACTCAGGATATTCATGATACGTTATTTATTCACATTACAAAAGACCTTAAGACAGGGTATGATCTTGATTTTGTTCCTGGTATTTCGACAGAGATTAAGATATCAGTCAATTATGCAAAATGGTTTACAAATGTGGATATCCTTGATCTTGAAACATTCCGGAATTCTCTGGAAGAGGGCATTGAGGGGAGCTTTTATAAGACACCCTGAAACAATAAAACTCAATAACCTCCTGGCAGACGTATATCGTATATATTCTAAAGTGTTCATTTGCCATTCCTTTTTCACAAGGGTCAATTGCAACTTTCCGAATAACCAATTCGTTATCATTCGTCCCCAACTTCCATTTAATATGAAGATTCAACATTTATTTATTGCTTTTATCATTGTTGGCATGTTCCAGGCATGCAAAGGAGATCAGGAAAAGACCGGTAGCATTACACTCCATTTTAAGGCCTTCTATGATGGCCAACCATTGAGTATGCTGTCCACAAAACCTTTCACCGCTCCGGAACAATTGCAATTTACTCGTCTGAGCTTTTTCATTTCTGACCTTGCACTTATGGATCAGTCAGCTACAGTGGCGTTGAAAGATATTGATCTGGTGGATATGAGTTTTGATGATATTAATAGTGCTGACAATGGATATACGATCGAGGTCAGTGACCTTCAGGTAAAAAATTATTCGGGTTTGAAATTTGGTATTGGGGTACCTGCAGATCTAAATGCAAAAAAGCCTGTAAATTTTCCTTCATCAAATCCACTTAGTGATCCAAATGCATATTGGTCCGGATGGGATAGTTTTATTTTCATGAAGACTGAAGGACGGATTGATACATTAGGCAATGGAGCATTTGATACAGGTTTCGCTTATCATACGGGCACTAATGAATTATTCAGAACTGTAACAGCAACACTGCCTATATCAATTGAAGATGGAAAGAATAAAGAAATAGATGTAGACATCGATTACAAAAAAATCCTGGAAGGGATTGATATCAAAGCTTTGCCTTTGAATTCTAATCCGAAAGACACTCTTCAGATAGGAATGATCATCAGGAATCTTGCCAATGCTTTGACATTGGTGCAATAAGGTATATTTTCAAAACATGATCTTACGTCTTAAAGGTTCTCATTTCTTTATAGCATTTGTCATTTGCATAGTATGCTTCGCGAGATGCCATGATTCTATAGAAATGCCTGATGTCAGGAATATTGATCTTGCCGGTATTCCATATTTGCCAGAACCGTTCAACCTTGAGGTCCCTGTTAATTTCCCCCTTTTTGAACCACCAGCTGACAATTCTATGACGGTGGATGGGATTGGCTTGGGAAGGAAGCTATTTTATGACCCCATCCTATCTGCTGACAGTACTATCTCCTGCTCCACATGTCATCAACAAGCCAAATCATTTACAGATAATTTGCCAGTTAGTGAAGGCATCGCTGGTAAAACTGCTCGTGGAAGCATCGACCTGATTAATGTTGGTTTTGAATATCACGGCATGTTTTGGGATGGCAGGGCAGCAACACTTGAATTACAAGCTATTCAACCTGTCGAAAATCCAATTGAGATGGGGGAGACATGGGACAATGTAATGATGAAATTGCAACGCCAGGAATCCTACAGAATAGGATTCAGGAAGGCCTTCGGAATTGATAATTCTTCTTTGATGACCAAGGAGCTTGTGGCAAAAGCCATTGCTCAGTTTGAAAGGACCATCGTTTCAGGGAACAATTCAAAATATGATCGATTTAAAAGGGGAGAGATATTTCTTGACGACAATGAGACTAATGGGTACCTGATGTTTTTTAACCTGGATCCGGTACTTCCCGATGCTCAATGCGGACATTGTCATTCGGCACCATTGTTAGGCACTACAGATTATTTTAACAACGGCCTGCAGGAGTCCTCTGATCTTGACGGATTTGCAGATAAAGGTCTGGGGCTGATCGATGGCAAATCAAGTGACAACGGAAAATTTAAGACCCCAACGCTCCGAAATCTCGTATTCACTGCACCTTATATGCACGACGGAAGGTTCAACACCCTTGAAGAGGTGATGGCCCATTACACCTCAGGTGGGAAGGATTCACCCAATAAAAGCCCTTTTCTCAACAATCTTCATTTGACAGAATCTCAAAAAGCTGACGTTATTTCCTTTCTTTTAACCCTTACCGACAGTACAGTTCTGACGAACCCTGCATTCAGCAGACCTTTTTAGTCCCTAAAAGCTTGTTATTTTTGAATTTTCCGCTCCTAAATCTTTGAAATCAGTGAAGACTTTTTAATTAATTTTTCACAAAATCTACCTTATTTCCTATAATATTATTTATAATAGACTAAAAATCAATTATTTAAGTCTTGGTAATAATTTCTTTTGCTATAAATCAAGGTAACAATTATCCTTTTTTGTACTTGTTTAGGCCTGAGAATCTCCTGATTATTGTATCATCAATTGAAAGAAAAAGTTTTCGAACCGGTAAAAGAATCGGATTCAAATTTAGATATGTTCATGGGATTATAATTCTGATGGATAGAAGGTTGCTTAAAAAGCAACTTTCTATCCTCTTTTAAAAAGAAAAAAGGAATTCCCGGAAAATCTAAACACAACAATGGATATGTTCATGGGATTATAATTTGTAGGGCTGGGTAGTTCTGAAGTGAATCACCCAGCTTTTTTATTTTACCAAAGTCTGGACTCTATTCTCCGCCTCCTAGTCCTTAGCCTCGTCTGGCACCTTCACATTCTCTATTTCAAGGTAATCTTCAATGGCTTTTTCAATATAAGCCTGTGTTTCAAAATTCATTCCCCGTATCAGCGATACCTTTTCCCCTGAATTCAATATAGCATACAAAGCGTATGCATAATTCTGAACACCATTGGTAGTGCTCTGAACATACTTTGAAACATATAGCTGGGAAATTGTTCGCGCATATATATTTTTATTTCGCCATAGTGGATGACTGAGCGGAAGGGTAGTGATCTTAATTCTTTCGCGCGTCACTGAAATAGAAGTGCTGTTGAAATAAACTGTTGCAAGATGCCACATCAGCCCTAATCCTATCAACAGATGAAAAGATAAAAAGAGCATTATACTCCATTGACCTGACACTATAATACCAATAACAAAAGGTAACAGGATCAAATTCCAGATGCTTGCAAACAAAAGCATAAACCATCGACCACCTTTCGAAGTAGTTTCCTTCCATCGCAATCTAAAATCAAGTTCTGCCCTTAGTTTTAATTCTTCAATGCCTTGTGGAATGAATAGTTCCGGAATAAATGAGGAGCCGGAGCTGTCAAGTGAATAAGCGAATTCATATCCGCAATTACCACATTTAGCTCTTGATTTTTTAGGATCAAGTTCACTTGCACTAAGCAGGTGATTGCATCTGGGACAAGTCAGGAGGTCTAGATTTTCTTTCTTAAAATCAAGTTCCTTATACTCCTCTTTTGTGGGAAGAGAAATATTTTTTTCTAATTCTCCAGAATTATAATCACTCATGTGGTGGCATACTTGTCATTCCGAAAATAATCTAAATTTCATCATTTCCGAAACTCATCATGGATAATCCTATTACAACCATCAGCAATTTTTATAATGGCTCAGTACTTTTATTTGTTCCTGGTCGTTTACCTCCTTATTCTACGCTATGGACTCAGAATGGAGGCACTATCGTAAGCTGAACAGTTAAATAAAAAAAGCCCGATGATGATCTCAACGGGCTTTTTC
>JBDUDG010000211.1:0-5985 GCA_040003045.1 Saprospiraceae bacterium
GAATACAATTGTCTTCCACTGGCCAACAAAAATCTTTATTTAAAAAGTACCTGGTATGTTTTTACAACCGGACCGGTAGTGGATTATCTTGATTTTTATTTTCCAATGGGCGCAGGTGCTGACAATGCCGGCTATCAACTTTTGGAAGGAGATGTAAGAAGCACAATTCCATCATCACTGAATCTCATTGAATGCGGAGTTGCAAAAATCAGGTTCGCTACAAGATTTATTGAATTTCCCTGTATACTCAAACCAAATACAACATATAGTCTCGCATTAATTTTTCACAGGGATTTTTCCTACAGTAATATCAGAATCAATGTAAGACAGCGCTCAGTAGCTGATAGTGGCTGGCCCCTCCCAATCCTTCCACCTGCCAATGCCTCTAATCAACTTGGAATCCTTCCGGGAAGTGTTGCACCGGGAACGCTTTCATCATGGACGGATCGCTTCAACTGCAATTCATTCCTGATCGATAATGTGTGCCCTCCTGCTAACCCTGCATCAGGTACGCTGACGAAAGGAACAGGTATGAATATAAAGACATACAACATGTCTACATGGGCCACCTTTACATTGAATGATGATTCAAATGTAGAATTCAGGTTTAATGCCTATCAGCCATCCGCAAGCTATTACACAAGAATATTTAGCAAGTCGCTTAGTGCATCATGTCCTTCTCCAAATCTTGCCGGCGATCTTTATCTCGAATTTCCTTCCATCTTATGGCTTGAAAAATGTATGCCCGCCGGTGATTATTCTATCCAGGTATTATCCAACTCTGCTTCCGCGGATCCACCCCAGTCTTTTTATAATGATGCATGGACCAGTGGGGCGCTTGGAACAGAATTCACCCTGGGATTCAAAGTAGTTTCACTTCCAAGTGTAGGATTATTCAGACTCGATGCATCTGATATGTATGATGGCATCAACAATTTTAATCCGTTGCTGGACAATGTAACTTATACGGCTACTCCTTCTGTTTTCATTTGTAAGAATACAGTGTTGCCCGGCACAGGAGCATGTCCGAATCTTGAAAAAGCTATTTATCGCGAAATCAATATCGGTGATGCTACCGGAGATGGTATCCCTGACGATGGTTTGCTATGCATGAGTCGACTGCGCGTTGATGCAAAAGCAGCTCCTCCGATTGCATATTCTTTTTTCAAAGGTGATGCCAATCAACTCGCCAATGGAGCAAATACACATGCGGCAGGACAGCTCATTCCCGGTCTTGTGGACTATGCAGGATTTTGTATTAACCAGGATGATGATACACTGACATTATTAGGTCTGCCGAATTTCTGTGCGTGTGTCACTTCCGGTATTTATACATTGGCTAGTTATGGAAATGTAGATAATGTCAGTAAGGGAGACTCACCTGATTTTAGATTCAACGTCTATACTACAATACACGATAGCCGACCAAAAGCTGAACTCATCAATATTGGCGCAGTACCTGGTACTTACCTTAGCGGGGCGGATGTATTCTCTTGTCAGGACAATCCGGGCTTATTGCCTACATGTGCCGGACGAAAGAAATTAATTTATCGTGAGTTTTTTTTACCGGCTGATGCGGTTGCTATCATTTCTGAAGTTGGAAATTCAGATGCTATTCTGAGTTTATTCACCGGGAGGGCATCTGATCTGTCGGCTACACTGGATCTGCATACGGATTGTTTTACTAATCTCATCTTTTATGATTTTTGCACACCATTAGAAGCAGGATGGTATACGATCATTTCTTACGGAGCAGGTCCGAATTACACTACTAACAAGGTGCTGAATCAATTTGGTAATCCAGGTGATGTGGGAAGGACCACAAGGATCAGTATCGCTTTGATTCCTGTGATCACACCAAACTATAATCGTCCCAATAAGGCTTACCAGGCTGGTGTAACAGATTGGTTCTCTCCTCCTGCTGGTTTTCCAAATGCATTGACCCGTAAAATATACCAGTTTCCTAATGATACGTTTTGTGATCCGGATACACCATTTATTCCATCAGAATTAAAAGCATGTATGCTCGGGTATAACAGGATATCCATGTATGTTTTCGAGATTACAAAGCCTTCTTTTGTACAAATCAGAAACCTGGCTCAATCGTATTACACAGAAGTTTTTCCATTTGATGTCAACGCATCACCTGCTTCACTTTTGACTGTACCTCCTGTGTATCCATGTGTCAGTCTTACAAGAGATAACCGGCAACTTTGTGACATACCTCCCGGAAAATACACAATATGCATTTTTGCAAATGATTCACATAAGGGTCTTTACATTTCTCCTTCCATCTATGTCGATGAAGCTGCTGAGTCCAGGTTCGATCATTCGTGGAATGCATACGACTTCGACCTGATACCGCTGACCAATACGTTTGTCAATGGGAGAGCCCTGGATGTGCATCCGACATATCCCGGACAGGCTCCAAGTCGCGATGTTTTTTATTGCACAACAGGAGCAACAATCATTGATCCGAATCAGACGCAATGCGATGCAGAATTAAATCATCTCGTATATGCCAATCCACCAGGTGTGCCCAAGCCATTATTCCTTCAGGGAGATCCACCACCTCCTGCATTGCAACCATGGAGAACACTTTGGTACACATTCAAACTATCCGGATCTGGTATTTGTACAATTCATGATGATGTATTAAGTGGATCGGTATATCCTCCATTAGTAGCTGTGTATGAAAGTGCAGAAGATGGAACTATTCCGTGGAGCACTTTGCAAACAACATTAATAGATCCTGCAAATACCGTCATTCCCGGTTTAAGATTTTTGAAATATAATGTTTCAAATTCTTGTGATGCCAAACCAGGAGATATTGTGTTTACAAAAAGTGGGTGTATCCGTGATAATGTTCGATACTATGTCCTCGCAAGCTTTGATACACAATACAGCATCATACCTCCAAATCTTCCGAACCAGGTTATTTCTGTTTCTGTAAAATATGATCCAAGACCAACTTTTACGGCCGATTATGATGAACGTTTAACTGCCAATTTTGTAAATGGTTTGATGGAGACGGTACCTCCATATACAGCGGTGAAGCTTGCTCCGGGAAATACGTTTACAGGACCTGATTTTTCACTGCTTTGTTATACCAAAAATGTAACTGATCCTGCAGGATGTGATGATACAAAAACAGGTAAATCTGCATGGTTCCAGTTTGATGCATCGGCAACAGGACATTTCTATGCAGCGCTTCAGGAAATAAATGTTCCAAATGGTTGGTTTGCGAATGTAGAAGATCTTTCGTTGTGGAGAGAAACATCTCCAGGCGGCCCATTGGAGCAAATTACTATGGATTCGATCAATGATGCGGGGCATGAATGGGTCGATGGTTGCATCAATCGCGGAACATACTTCCTATTGGTGAGACACTGTCTTCGAATTGATACTATTCAGCCATATCGTGTTGTGTTGAAGCTTGCAGATTCCGGTGGTGATTTTTGCAGCAATGCGATCTTGCTGAATATCACTAATGCAACACCGATCACACAGGCGACACTTGTGGATTGTCATACGATAGGCACAGATGTCGGCGAATTTCTTCCTGCTGGTAATGCATGCTTTTCATTGCAGGGCAGAAAAACTACATGGTATCATGCGGTAGTGAATGCAGGTCCGATGGTTGATCTCAATTTCCAGTTGGGTGAAAATTTTCAGGGCAGTGCAGTTAATTTGAATGATCTGTCGTACAGGATACTTGCAGGTACTTGCGGAGCCATGACACCGATCGTATGCAGCGCTACGGGTACAAATGTCATTACACTTAATTGTCTTGCTCCGGGAGATTATTATGTTCAGGTGTCAGAGCCTGAACGGGTAGGTCCTGGTAATAGTCCGGAGCTTAAAGGAAATTTAGCTTTGACTATTACAGCTACTCCATCTGACCCTCTGATATGCACGATGCCAATCGATCCTAACCAGGTGAATGCGGATTTCTCATACACGACCGGATGTCAATCAGTAACATTGGTAAATCTTTCTACTGCAGGAAGTGACATCGCCTATTTATGGCAATTTCCTGATGGAACGAGTACATTGGCAAATCCTACCTGGACACCTCCGGCAGGATCGGGCTCGTATTCGGTTACATTGACTGTAACGAATATTGTTCTCAATACTACTGCAACTACTACACTAACTATTGATGTCACAAGTCCTTTTTCTGCTTATGTGCCATTGGCGGATACAACAATTTGCAATAATTCCGGTAATGTCATCCTGGATGCATCAATTCCCGGAGCAACATATGTATGGGATGATGGCTCTATAAATCCTCAGAGAATAACAAACGGAGCGGGGACTTATTCAGTTGTCATCAGCAAAGATGGATGTGAGAAAAGAGATACGGCGATAGTTGGTTCGATTAATGCAACACGATTCATCAACCCTACGATATGTCCTGAGGATAATATCACCATACATGGTGAAATATTTAATAAGGCACATTCATTCGGGACGATTGTTCTTTTACAGGCTGATCCAAGCGGTTGTGACAGTTTAATAAATGTAAATGTGAATTTTTATCCGGGAGCGACAAGCCAATTGGCAGCATCGATTTGTGAAGGTGATAGTTATTCTTTCGGAAATCAAACGCTGACTCAAACGGGCTTGTACACAAATACGCTGAATACAGTTGAGGGGTGTGACAGTGTTGTGACTCTGCAACTTACTGTCAAGACAAAAGAAATATTTACTCACAATGCCAGTGGTTGTACCGGAGCTTCATTGACCATTGTAGCAAGTACCAGTGGTGCAACATATCTCTGGTCCAATGGCGCTATCACTGATTCACTTATAGTAAATGTGGATGGAACTTATTCCGTCAGTGTAAGTGATGCTGACAATTGCCTGATCGCAGAGGAAACTTTCAACGTAACATTTGGACAATTGGCGATGCCAGCGATAGCACAGCCCGGAATTATTTGTCCCGGTAGTGATGTGACATTAACTGCTACTGGTTCTTCGGGAAATTATAATTGGTATGATGATCCTGGTAGAAACAATTTACTTTTTACTGGTGCTACATATTTGCTGGCCAATGTGTTGGCGGATGATACGATATATGTTTCTGCATATGATCCATCTGTAGATCATTGCATCAGTCTTCTGCAACCGGTGATACTCAACGTAGAAAATTTGCCTGTGCTGCAATCTGATGATGAAGTGATATGTGCAGGGACGCCATTGTTACTTCCGTGGGGAGAGAATGTGGTTCCTGATGTTGATACAAGTTATATTCATTCCTGGCAGAATGTCACTACAGGATGTGATAGTGTGCTGCTTACCGTTAATGTTGGTCTGATTTATTTGACACCTGTTTCACTTCCTTCGAAATATACATTGCAATTGGGCGATAGTGTATTGCTTGTTCCGCAGATAGAATTTGTCATGGACTCAGCTCGATGGACGCCTGTTGTTGGATTGAGTTGTGCGGATTGTTTGAGTACGTGGGCGAGTCCTGAGGATAATACGGAATACATGCTGTCGGTCTGGTCGGAGGATGGATGTCTGACTACGGCTATCATCAGCATTGAAGTAAGGAGGGATGTAAAAATATATATACCCAATGTATTCACTCCTGATGGAGATGGGGTCAATGATAAATTCACCGTATATGCTAACAAGGAGATTCAAAAGGTGAGGAAGCTTATGGTCTTTGATCGTTGGGGTGAGGCGGTGTGGCAGGGTGTGGATTTTCTGGCTGATGGATCTGTGGGTTGGGATGGAATGTTCCGTGGTAAGGCAATGATGGCAGGAGTATATGCATGGGTGTGTCAGATTGAACTGGTGAATGGGACGATGCAGACTTTGAAGGGGGATGTGACGCTGGTGAGATGATTTTGGATAATTTATTTTAGATAAATAGAAATTATCTGGTCTGATATCGGCGAAAACCGAACTGACAAGGTTTCCGATTCTGATTAAGTCTGATTTCGGCGAAAACCGAACTGACAAAGTTTTCGATTC
>JBDUDG010000212.1:0-5982 GCA_040003045.1 Saprospiraceae bacterium
GGTCACTCATTTCCACACAGATCTCAATACCTGCATGTTTATACAATTCATATCAAAAACTACAATGAATATCCGGTGCAGCTTATATCAAGACATTGGGATATTACAGAAGCCGATGGCACTAAAAAAGTAGTCGATGGTCCAGGTGTAGTAGGCGAACAACCACTTTTGGATCCGGGAGGCCTACATTCCTACAGCAGTTTTTGTGTACTTGCATTTCCGATAGGAAAAATGTCCGGCTTTTATACAATGGTTCGCACTGATTCTGGCGAACAATTCAATGTTGATATTCCTGCTTTCAATCTTGTCATGCCCGATGCACTGAATTGAAAGTCATGGAGCAGAGAGCAGAGAGCAGAGAGCGGAGAGCGGAGAGCGGAGAGCGGAGAGCGGAGAGAATAGCAATTAGAAATTAAAAACACAAAAAATTAATATCCCCTGTTATATTGTATATGTAATAGACTCATATCTTTTATAACCCTTATAACCTTCATAACCTTTCAATAAAATACCAAATGGCCGAAAATTTATTTATAAAAGACAGCATCGATATCAATGCATCAGCTGCGCAGGTTTGGGACGCTTTGATCAATCCGGAACAGACAAAAAAATACATGTTCGGGTGTGAGACCGTCTCCGACTGGAAGATTGGCAGCCCTTTACTTTGGAAAGGAACATTCGATGGAGAGGAAATGGTTTTTGTCAAGGGTAATATTGTAGACTTTCAGCCCGAAAGACTTCTGTCCTATACCACGATTGATCCAAACAATTCGGAAATTCCTGATATCCCTGAAAATTATCTGACCGTAACCTATGAAATGAAAGAGGATGACGGAACGACAACTTTGACCATTTCTCAGGGCGATTATTCAAAAGTTGCTGATGGTGAAAAAAGATACAATGATACTGTTGAAGGCGGTGGATGGACGTCCATCCTGGAAGCTATTAAATTGCTATTAGAAGAAAATAAAGTCAGAGAAGACGTTGAATAACGAATAAAAATCGATCGACGTTCGCGTGTCTCTGACCGCGAACCAACAAAATCAATCATATCTGACGTTCGCGTGTCTCTGACCGCGAACATGTCTAAATTCAGAACTGACATTCGCTTACCCCTCACCGATTTCAATGCACTTCTTCCAGCACATCCACGAGGTTACCCTGTTTCATATACTGTCCTGGAGATTCATGAGATAGGAGCCATCTCTTCATCTCTAATCCATAATAATAACCGGTCAGGGTTCCATCTTTGCCGATGACGCGATGACAGGGGATCACAATTGGAAGTGGATTCATTCCATTTGCATGCCCTACTGCTCGAAATGCGTTTTGATGATCGATGATGTCTGCAATATCTCCGTAGGTACGGGTCCGTCCGTAAGGAATAATCCTCACCATCTTCCAGACTTCTTTGTGAAAATCCGGTGCATCTCCGAAATCAAGGCGCAGGTCAAATTCTTTGCGAGTACCTGCGAAATATTCATTGAGTTGAGTTACGCAATCGCGTAAAAAGTCCGGGATCGATTCTGAAGAAGTCAAAGGCACTTCAGACATCAGCTGAATCCTACAGAGGCCTTTTTCTGACCCCGCGATAAAAATATTTCCAATGGGGGAACTGATGACAATATGCTGGGACATGGATATAATTCTCTGAGGAAATGCTAACAGGGGCGAAATATAGGAAAAGTTCTAATATTAAAAATTTGTAAAGTGTTTTTTTATAAATATATATCAATCATATCGAGGTCTCAGGTAAATCTCGGATGTTCAAGGACTCCTAACCGCATATCCTCCAACAATCAGATATTCAACCTGATTGTTTATCAATAATTCTATAAACTCTCTGAAGTCTTTGTGGAGCATCTTTTGTAAAGGAATGATAATATGGGTTAGCCAAAATAATTTTACAATTGGGCTGAACGTCCGGTAAAATTGAAATTTATCATGTAAACGTAATATCTATCGGACATTCGTACTTTTACCATCCAATTCAATTCACCCCCTAATGAGCAAGGTTTTATTAATGGTCCTGGTGATTTATTTGCTGTATAAATATGTTTTCAATCCTGCGAAAACACTAAAGCAGCCACAGGAACCTGATCTCTATATTGATCATGAAGAGATAAAGAGAGAGAATGAAAAAAATAAGTGAACTGATCCTCCATAAGGATCATCACATTATTGTGTTGAACAAACCTACAGGCTTATCCACACAACAGGACAAATCAGAAGGTCCTAATGCGCACCAGATGATGATGGCTTATGCTCACCGCGACCTGTATGTAGTCCATCGTCTGGATCAGCGGGTGAGCGGAGTCCTGGTATTTGCGAAAACAAAAGACGCCGCTGCATTCCTTTCAAAACAATGGAAAGAAAAGACTACCGAAAAAATATATTTTGCAATTGTTCCCATTTCTGATATTCCGCATAAAGGAAAATTAACCCATTATCTGACTTTTGACAATAAAACAAACATCACTACTGCATATATAGAACCTCTTGAAGTAGCTGTCGAAGCCACTTTAGAGTATGAGGTCATTCAACAACTGGATAATTTCATGGTGCTTAAAATAAATCTGATCAGTGGAAGAAAACACCAGATCAGGGCACAGCTTGCTGCGATAGGAGTTCCGGTGCGCGGTGATATTAAGTATGGTTCGAAGAGAACAAATCCAGATGGTTCTATCGACTTGCATGCCTACTCACTTGACTTTTTACATCCTTCGGGGCAATTACCTGTTAAGATCATTGCTCCGTTTCCTGAAGAAGGATTGTGGCCTCACGTGAAAGTGAAAAACGAAGAGTGAAGAGTGAAAAAAAGTAATCGGTATTCGGTAATAGGTATTCAGTTTAGTAGCCCCGGGATTTTCGAATACGCTAGTGAAGAAAAACAGGGGAGAGAAATTTTGCAAAAATTTTGATGGGGCAAGAAAGTGAAAAGTAAATCATCAAATTTGAATGAATTAATTAGCGTGAATTAGCGCAATTAGCGGCGTGAAAATCGTAAATCGTAAATCGTAAATCGTAAATTTTTTATGTCGGACCAAAATACACCACGCACAGATATTGGTTCACTCGGTGAATTCGGTTTGATCGACCGCTTAGCTTCACGATTTAAATTGAACCGCAGGGATTCGCTCACAGGTATTGGAGATGATGCTGCTGTACTGGATTATGGCGGATCTCCTGTCATTGTGAGCACAGATCTGCTGATAGAGGGCATTCATTTTGACCTGATGTATCAGCCTTTAAAACATCTTGGTTACAAGGCTGTCATTGTAAATCTATCAGACATCTGTGCGATGAATGCTATACCAAAACATATCACGGTTTCAATAGCGATCAGCAACAGGTTTTCAGTTGAGGCTATTGATGAATTATACGAAGGCATCGGTATGGCCTGCAATGCATATGAAGTGGATCTGGTCGGTGGTGATACCACTTCTTCTCCACAAGGCCTCACCATTTCGATTACTGCCATAGGAAGCATTGCAGCAGATAAAATTGTGTACCGTAGTGGTGCCAAACCTGGTGATATCATTTGTGTTACCGGTGATTTGGGTGCCGCCTACCTGGGCCTCCAAATTCTTGAAAGGGAGAAACAGGTTTTTCTTGCAGCTCCTGATATGCAACCGCAATTGAGTGATAAAAAATACCTGATCGGAAGACAATTGAAACCGGAGGCGCGTCTTGAATCGGTTCGCTATTTTGAAAAGGTTGGCCTGCTCCCCACATCCATGATTGATATTTCGGATGGTCTTGCTTCAGACCTGATGCACATCTGCAAATCATCCGGGACGGGTGCGTTCATAGAAGAGGCACAGGTTCCAATTCATGATGAAGCCCGCGTGCAGGCCCTTGAATTCAGATTGGACCCAATAACGTGCGCGCTGAATGGCGGAGAAGATTATGAATTACTTTTTACTGTATCTCCAGCTGATCTCGAAAAAGTAAGATTTATGGAGAGTGTATACATCATCGGGGAAATCACACCAAAAGAAGATGGAGTAACCCTTCATACGAGTAGCGGACAAATATTACCGATCACAGCCCAGGGGTGGAAACATTTTTAGTGAGAGGATTGAGATTGACAAAAATTAAAAAAAGATTCTGCAAACTATGTTTGCAGAATCTTTTTTATTACGTTGATCAGCGTAGGCTGCTCCTATGCTTATCAAAGTACATGAATATTATCTATCGACTAGAATCTAAAATCTAGCGTCTAGGATCTAGCGTCTAAAATCTCAAATCGTGAATCTTATATACTTTATTTTTCTTCCATCCAGTAAATGTTTCTTCTCATAGTAAGTTTTAAATTCCAGCTCTGTAAATCTCAGGGACTTTTCGTAGATGTCCGGATTAGCATAAAGGACTTTACATTTTGGATCGGAATGAATGACATCCAGTGTGAATTCATAAAGAAGCCAGGAGTCTGTTTTCAGATGCATGATGCCGCCAGTCTTCAAAATATTTCGATATCTCTCAAGGAAAGGCGCAGAGGTAAGTCGTCGTGAAATTTTCCCTGCAAACGGATCAGGGAATGTGATCCAGATTTCAGAGATTTCGCCCGGTGCAAAAAAACGATCAATAAATTCAATTCTCGTTCTTAAGAATGCCACATTATGCATTGAAGTCTCGAGGGCTTTCTTTGCGCCAAGCCACATCCGGGCACCTTTTATATCAACACCGATAAAATTCTGTTCCGGATGATCCTGAGCAAGAGCCACAGTGTAATCTCCTTTTCCACAGGCAAGTTCAAGGATGACAGGATGATTGTTTTGAAAATGACCGGCTCCCCAATTGCCTCTTAAGTCCTTGCTGATACCCTCAGCATTTGAAATAAAGGATTCATGTGAGGGGTCTATTTCATACACATTTGAAAATGTCGCTACTTCTGCAAACCTCGTTAACTTACTTTTTCTACCCATTTCAGCAAAGCTAAGGATTCGTGCCAATCAGATAAAAATGGTGTCAAAAACTGTGTCCAAAAACCCGGGCTAACTATACAGATTATCAGTAAGTTAAGACCTCGTGGCACGAGTACTCGTGCCACGATTGTTTTTAGGGGGTGATTTCAGGGGTTTAAATGATAAATTTTGAGGTACACAGCGACATCTTCAATTTTCAGCTTTTAGGCTTTTTTATATACATTCACACCCTGTTTATCAAAGCCCGGATTTTAACAAATGCCGAAGAAACCTGCTAAGTCAAAATACGATATCATATTTGAAAATGAGCTCCTGCCGCACGTCGGAGCCCTTCAGACTTTTGCATATCACCTGACCTATAACCAGGATGATGCAGATGATCTCGTACAGGAGACATATTTAAAAGCATATCGCTTCATTGATAAGTACGATGAAGGAACTAATGCCAAAGCATGGCTGTTTAAAATCCTCAAGAATGCCTATATAAACGAATATAGGAAGAAGGTCAAACAGCCTACCAAAGTTGATTATGAGGAAATTGTAGCATATCATGATACCGATGATGACCGGATATCAGGCTACAGCGATCTGAGAGAAGAAATCTTCCTTCACATGATGGGAGATGAGGTGACATCTGCCATCAATAGCCTCCCTATCGATTTCAGGACCGTCATCCTGCTATGCGATATAGAAGGCTTTACATACGAGGAAATCGCGAGCATCATTGATGTTCCCATTGGCACAGTTCGATCCCGATTATTCAGGGCAAGAAATTTGCTCAAAGAAAAATTAACATCTTATGCTCAGAAAATGGGATTTACCGATTACAGAGGTCATAAGAAATTACATAAATCAGATACAAGTCCATCTGTTTCAGAATCATCTGAAAAAGATGAAATAGATACATCAGAAGAAGAATAATCCGTACTTTGAATGCAGGTAGTTTATATCCATCCCATGATCCGAACTGAACCGTCTTAAAACCTTTATCAATGGAAGATCTCAACGCAAAAAATGAAGTCAGTAAACAGGTAGGGATGTATTTCGACCAGGC
>JBDUDG010000213.1:0-5970 GCA_040003045.1 Saprospiraceae bacterium
GCAAGATATTTTCTGCTTTGTAAGGAGAAATCTCAGTCAGCTTTTTTAATTTTCTGTTTTCATAATATGGATGCAGTTTGGCATGTATTGGCGGTTTATTGCCTATAAGAGCAATTGCTTTATCGGACATCCTAATTTCATCTGCGGTCATTAATTGACGAGTATGCCGGATTTCCTTGTCGTCTTCGTATTCAAATTTACCAAGAGTAGTTTCCAGTATTTTGCATGTTTCAATAGGTTGCCCAGGCAAATATACTTTCGCATAACAGTTTGCAGAAATGTTTTTGGCTTCATATACTCCATAAATATGCTCAAGCTGGTGATAGTCTTGGTAGATTAGCATAATACCGCCTCCATACTTTCGAATATTGCTTATGGTCGATGAGAGTCCTGGTAGAAACAAGGAGCTGGCCTCATCAAGCAAAAAGAAAATATTATTTTCCGATTTACTTGGAATTCTAACAAGGATTTCATTCAAGAATTGCTGAAAAAACAAGGATGATAACGCTCCATAGTAATTCATATCAGGCACATTGTTATTTATAAATAAAGCAACCTTTTTGTCCCTGAATTCATTAAACTCTATAGTGTCAATTGAGGTGATTTTTGCGATGGTTTCATCTGAAAATAATGACAGGGATGCTTTGGCCGTAGCGATGATAGATGAGAGGGTCTTATCTCCATAGGCAACGAAAGCTTTGTACTCAGAAATTAATTTTTCATCTTTAGTTCTTACGAAGAGCTTGTCTATTCTCTCTGGGCTTCCAGCAAATACGTTTATCAAATGCAATGTGTTATATAGCGTTCTGTATTCAACTGCACCATAGAATATTAAATATCGAATGAAAAGTGAAAGGATTGCTTCAGCGCTTTTGTTCCAAAATGGGTCTTTCGATTCTCCTAATGCATTTCGCACAAGAAGTGAGGATAATTTTTGAATATCCGAGATTGAAGCACAACGTTTAAGTGGATTAAAGCATTCAGAACGTTCATCGCTGTAGTCAATGACTTTGATCTCATACCCGGCCTTTTGAAGTACTCCGCTTACTAATAATCTTAATTCATGAGAGGGATCATGTAGAATCAAGGAGGAATTCCCATGTGACATTAATAAAGCACTATTAATCAAAATTGTGGAGCTTTTGCCGGAACCGGAACCTCCTAAAACCAGTGCATTGCGGTGGCTTTCTGCAATTGATAAACAAAATTTCCCATCAAGGCAAAAACCAGGGTCATTTCTCTGAAGTATTTTATCCGCAGGAATAAAGTCAGCATTAAATTCAGTTTTCCGGCGTGATTGAACTAGTGAAGAAATGAAATCAAATATTCCGGTGATGACTTCGGAAAGCAACAAAAAGGCCAGATCAAAGATTGCACCTACTATCTTTATCATTTTGAAAGCATTTTCTCGATTGTCTCACCAGTTTTTAAGAGAATCATTCCAGATATTTTACAAGCAAAAGCGAACGTCATTGCCACTAATTTAAGCAGTGTGACAAATAGCGTTCGCAGAAGGTCTAGAAAAGTTTTTACTTCAGAGCGGGGCATTTTTTTACTCGACTTTATTGAGGTTACTCATCTTTTCTATATCAAGGGTAATAATCCTCCTACCCATTACCTTATTCATCCCATCAACCAATTCTTGAGGCATAGTCGATGGGAAATTGAAATGTTCTTCGGGAAATTTCCTTTTAAAATCATCTGTTTTTCTGACATATTCGTGTGTAAGTCTGGTAAAATGAGGCATGTATTTTGCTGAATTCGACCTCTCAATCTTTTCAATTGCATCTACTATTACATTTCTTGCCATTTTATACCTCACATATGCTATAGCTTCGGCGATCTCTTCACTATTTCGAATTAACCACAGGTGAAGCATGATGCTGGAAATGAGTAGAATTATCTGAATGATCCCGTTGAAAGTCACAAAACTTGCAAATGACATTCCATCTATTCCCTCAATAAAACTTTGTGCATTGTAGAATATAGCAAGCAATGAAAATCCCATAAGCATCGGCAGAATCAAATACTGTAAATTTTTTCCGAGGTGAGATACTTTTTCTTCATCCCTAGCTTGTAGCGCGGAGAAATAACTGATTCCTATTTCGAGAATAATCAAAACTACCGGAACAACAAATTTGAGTATGTTGGGCCAACCGAATTGGTAACATAAGATGTCCAATGCCGTGTTTAGTAAGAAGAAATCGACGAGGAAACTTAGGATTAGTATTACAAATCTGAAACTCATCTTATTATTTTCTCGCCTGTCATAAAATATTTCAATGTAGTCGGGATTGTTTTCGTCTAATGTGTTCAATTTTATTCGTAATCTCATTAGCTCATCATTTCTTGACTTGAAAAACAAGAAAAGATTGAGAAGGTCCTTGATTAGGATCTGAATGACGAGTTTTGCTTTTGATGGTGCGAGTCTTTCTTTTTTCATGGTTATTAATTCTTTGGGTTATTTAATGTGAATTCAATTGCTTGTTCGGAGGACTGTAAATTTGTAGTTAAAATCGAATCGAAGGAGGTGTGACTTTTTTTGCCAGCATTAATAAGAATTACTTCTGCATTATTCTTTAGCTTAGAAGCCATTTTGTGAAAGCTATCAAACCCATCTGAGTTAAGAAGCAGGTATTTATTAGCTGTTCCAAATTGGGAGTAGTTAAATACCTTGTCGGCGATGTCAACAGCAGTAATTATGTCTGACTGTCCTGAAAGTCCATTCTTATACCTGGCAAGTTTAGAATCAACTGTGTTGCAGAACTCCTTGATTCTTTGATTTCGATCATTATAAAACTTGATGCTATCAGCTACATACTCTCTCTGAGCGATCAGAAAACGTCCTTTTTCCTGGCGCTTTGCTGTTATTGATAACTTTCGAAGATCTGGAAGGGCTGGAGCAACAAAATTCCTTCTCTGTAGTGTTAAGGACACAAGTTTTTCTGCAGTCAGGGAATCAATGATTCCAAAATTCAATTCAATGTTTCGGTTAACATCATTGAAGTACGGAGTGAAGACTGATGAAGACACAATTTCAACACCATTTTGCTTAATACTGCCGGATACATCTTGATAAAAAACTTCCGAAATACCTGGTTCAAAAATTAAAGGTCCTGTTTGATTTGGTTCCTCAGGCAAGTCCGGAGTACCGTTCTGTAAATGATCATGCACTAAATAATATAGAGTGCACAATCCAAGGATGAAGAAAATGCCATTTCTCATTTTTATTAGATTTATTAGGATTATTGAATGACTAAAAGAGGAACATTTGACATATGAGTTGGTGTGAGCTCAAAGTCTATATGATACTCCTAGTGCCTAATAACATTAAGCCATAAGAATGATTTTACAGACTCAATCAATTGAATAAATACTCTATATTGGAAAAAAACAAGGCGGGTGGACTTATACCTTAAATTGGTATACAATTAGCTCCGCCCTGTTTGGTTCCCTGAATCTGCGCTTTAAACTGATTTTTGAGATTCCAAAACAGAGCTAGGGCCTTTGGAGATAACATTTCTCTGAGGGCCCAAATTTTTTACCATGCTCGTAAGTAATCGACCCTTACGGTCGGTCAGGTGGCTCAATAGTTCCAATGATTTCAATCAGGTCAAAAAACTTAGACCAGCCTTTGATGATATTTCAACTGAATCAATGGGTATAAAACAATTGCAAGTTACCACCGACAACATAAATAATGAAGTATAATTCCTTGATAATGTGAATTTTATAAAGGTCTGACTAGTAAAAATATTATGTATAATGATCAGTTTAAAAATGATAACTAGTGGAATTTCCGCACAAACTGACCCCCCATTTCCGCTCGATATTGACCCCCCTATCATGACTTCATATTTTAGGTTATTTCAGGCTTGATTTTAGCGGGTTAAAAAATACTTATTCAAGATCGTTTTCCTTACTGTTTTTCGCTTCTTTTCTTCTCAGTGATTCTCCCTTTAATTCTATTCGGTGGGCATCATGAACAATTCTGTCCAGGATCGCATCTGCCACCGTTTTTTCTCCAATCACTTCATGCCATTGCTTCACTGGAACTTGCGATGTAAAGACCGTAGAACGTTTTCCATGGCGATCTTCAATAATCTCCAATAAAGTTAATCGACTTTGCATATCGAAGGGTTGAATACCAAAATCATCCAGGATCAGTAAGTCCTGTTTTTCGATTTTCGCAAGCTCTTTAATCGAAGAGCCATCAGCTTTGGCCATCTTGATCTGAGAGAAGAGTCTGAGCGTGTTAGCATAGTAAACTTTGAATCCAAGTTGACAGGCTTGGTGACCAATAGCAGAGGCGAGGAAACTTTTTCCTGTTCCGGTACTGCCTGTGATAATAAGATTCTCTCTCCGACTGATAAAATTTCCATCTGCCAATCGATGGATTTGATTTTTATCCATGCCTCTATGTTCGCCGTAATCGATGTTTTCAATTATCGCCTTATAGCGGAACTTGGCATTCTTCATACTTCGCTCTATACTTCGATTGTGTCGGTCATCCCATTCGTGATCGATAAGGAATGCCGTCAGTTCGTCGGGCGTATAGTTCTCAGTCTTACCTTTTTCAAGACAAGTAGTGAATGCACGATGCATGCCCAGCAGGTGCATACTTTTCATTTTGTTTAATGTTTCCTGATTGTTCATTCTTGTTTATGATTTAATGATGAATAATAAATTCTATTGGTAATACGAGCTGCCTCGAATGTTTTCGTGTTCGGGCATCTCTTCGGATTTTTCCTTTTCGTCTTCGCTTACCTGGTCCAGGTTCTTTTCTAAAATTTGTACTACCGTTGGATAGTTAAAGACTTCATAGTTTAGCGCTCGTCTGCACGCTTTGATCAGTCTTTCTTTACCCACTTTGCGCTGAAGGTTCAATATGCCTGCACAAGACTTATACGCTTGCTCGGGATGTGCTTTTGTTTCCAATATGGCTTCGATATATTTTTTTACGACTTCATCTATAGCGGCTGCTTCCCTGATAAATTTATCAGGCGTCCATTCGCTCAGATATCGATGCGCAGAGGCCAGGTGTTCGGTAATGGTTGTATACTTATATGGGCGTTGATCGCGTGTGTGCGTGGCTATGCGCTCGTAATTATAGAAGATCTCTACTCTTTCCGAATTATAGAACAGTTTCACTTTCCTTCCGATGTGCGCATAGGGTACACTGTAATAATGTTTATCTACAGCTAAGCTGATATGGCCATTCTTCATCACGGTGACCGATTTGTATTCCAGTATCTTAAAACGGTAAGCTGGTAATGGATTTAATGCTTCACGTTCTACTTCTTCGAACAATTGTCTGCGACTATAATTTCTTCTGCTCAGCAGCATGTTATTATGTTTGTCCAATTGAATAGCAATGGCTTGATTCAATTCAGAGAGCGAATGAAAAACATGCTTTTCGATCTCTGCATAAATGCGACTATAACTGATTTTAACGGCTCCTTCCACGAGGGACTTATCTTTTGGTCGGTACGCTCGTGCAGGTATCACAGCGACTCCGTAATGCTCTGCAAAGGCGGCAAAGCTTTCATTGATGACAGGTTCATACTTGCTGCTTTTGATAACAGCTGACTTTAAGTTGTCAGGAACAATTGCCTTAGGGACGCCTCCATAGTAATGCAACGCATTTTCACAACATAGAATCAATTGTTCTTTTTTTTGCGATTCTACTGCCTGTATGTATGTTAGCTGACTGCATCCAAGAATAGCTGCAAATACTTCAACTTCCTTCACTTCACCGGTCTGCTCATCGGTGATGTGTAGTTTCTTTCCGGCAAAATCGATATACATTTTATCTCCTGCTTTGTGTTCGATGTGCATCACAGGTTTAACCTGATTGGCATACAAGCGATAATACCTGTAGAATTGAGTGTGTCCATATCCAGTCGGATATTCAACCTTGTATCGTTCCCAGATTTGAGTCATTGAAACTCCGGGTCGCTTAAGTTGTTT
>JBDUDG010000214.1:0-5966 GCA_040003045.1 Saprospiraceae bacterium
GACACTATGGACCGAGAAGGTTTTTATTTTTCCTTCTCTTTGCACCATTAGCCATTCTGGCCATTGGTGGAATTGTCATGCTGCTTTGGAATGCGATATTGCCCGCACTTTTGCATGTGGGCATGATCACTTTCTGGCAAGCTATTGGCCTTTTGGTATTAAGTAAAATATTATTTAGTTCCTTCAGGCATGGTGGCAGGTGGCACAGGTATGGCCCTCCGGATCATCTGAGAGAAAAGCTTATGAATATGAGTGAGGAAGAAAGAGCGGTGTTCCGGGAGGAGTGGAGAAGCAGGTGTGAGGGATGGCGGGAGGAAAAAGATTTGAATGTGACATCTGAGTAATCTATTTCTGAATTAATGAAAAGCTTTAAGGGGCAATAACATATTAATTTACACTAGCAGATAGGTAAAGTTGTATATTTCCACTCCGTCTATATAAACATTATGTGGGAGTGGCTAAAAAAACGAACTGTACTTGAAAGATGGTTAATCCCTCTGTCCCTAGGAGGTCTCGTTGCTGTTATAGCATTCGCTTGTGGGGCAGGTTGTTGGATAGCGTGGCTGTCATTTACCTTTGCCGCTTCTGGTAAGTTGCTTGACACTCTTGCTACAAGTTCTTTCCCAGATACAGTTAACAGGGAGAAGGCTAAAATCCACAGAGAATACTGTATGTCAGAAATAGGCAATCTTCATAATTATGTACAGACCCAAAACCATAGAGCAATAGGATATTGCTTAGAAAAAATTGAACTATGTCTAGACAAAATATGTTCAAATTGTCACGATAAGATAGCTATCAAAGCACAGTTAAAAATAGATAGGGGAACGGTAGGAGGGTATAAAGTTTCTGTTAGAACCTCCCTAAACAATGAAGGGACAGCACCAGTGAATTATACTGAACTACAAGGAACAATTCAGGAAATTTATGTAAGATTAAGTGAAATCTAAAATACTAATATGAACATTCAAGATGAGATATTAAGAATCCTTAGGCTAAAAGATACCCATTGGGTTCATGCAAGTAATTTGCCTTGTGTTTATACTTTCTACAAAGAGCTTTATTATATTAACCTTTGTAGATTCAGACTGCACGGTAATCCTACCATACTATTAACTGCCGATAATAGAGAAAGGGGAGAATTTGGAATAGTGGACAAAGAATATAAAGAGGGTGATGAGTTGTTTGTTACTTTGAATACACTTTTTGATAGAGCGTTAGAAACCGCAGAAAAAATCGATGCGGATAGAAAAATTATGATTGAAAGTCCACCTATAGTTTAGCCCAATTTTGAAATTATTTAATTGGATTACCAATTGGCAGTCTATACAACTTATAGTAAAGCTGCTTTTTCTTATAACATTCTTCTATTCAAGCTTCGCACCCGTATGCGAAAGCCAAACCACAATCACAATGCAAAAAGAGGAAGGAGTATATATTGTTCCTTGTGTTGTTAATGGCCTTAAGTTGAAGTTTATTTTTGACACAGGAGCAAGTATCGTAGCTATTTCTATGACCGAGGCTTTATTCATGTTAAAAGATGGATATCTAAACTCTTCGGATATATTGGGTAAATCTTATTTACAAGATGCAACAGGTACTATCTCTGAAGGCACAAGGATTATTATTAGATCAATTGAAATTGCTAACCACACTATATACAATGTGGAAGCAATTGTAACTCATGAGATGTCTGCGCCGTTATTACTTGGACAGTCCGCAATGGGAAAATTTGGAAAATTTCAATTTGATCCCACCACAGGGGATTTACTAATATTTGGATTTAATGAGACTTCTGTTTCCCCAGCCTACAATAAACAACCCGATTCGCCCAAACCTTTTATTCCGTTTGATTACAATAGCCTTCCGCTTTATTCTGGTAAAGTTGAAGTTTTTGTTAACTCCCAAATTTACAAAGTGCCTGATAGGGTTAATTCCAAACAAGTAGGCAAAGCAACTAAGGGGATAGTGCAAATCATTAGAAAAGAAAACTTAATGTTTTATTATGTCAAAGCGAACTCAAGGAAAGGGTTTTTGTGGGTAGGGGATATTTTAGATTCACGAAATAGGCACTAACCCGACTTAATGGTTATACTCATAAAAATTCCAAATTTATAGTTTTCTAACTTTTTGATGGAGATAATATGTAATTTGTAGTGTATTTTAAGAAATGCTTTATGAAAACATTATTAACCATCGCATTTCTTCTACTAACAACTGTTGTATTTTGCCAATTAACGTATACTCCCGACAATTATGGTAATGATAAAATGATTGTTCTTGATCCCGAATTTGATGTTACTAAATCAGGTATGTTTCCAGAGCAAGAAATCAAGATTAGATGTAAATGGTATGACCTGTCTAATCCTCTGCAGGGAAGGACGGTTTTGTAGTTTCGTTATTTTATCCCTTTGAAATTGAAAAAATCTCAACATGAAATCATCTAGCTTATTACGCTACGGGTTATTTTTTGTATTTATCATTGTTGCAGTTAGTTTTGTTCAATATGAACATTTCCCTAAACCACATCACACACTTCGTAATGCTATGTACGAAGAGCTTTCCGGTGATAGCGTTTATATATGTACCAGTTCAAATTCTCATGCTTACCATAAAAAGGACTGCCATAATTTAAGACAGTGTAAAAGTGATGTCGAAAAGATTTCTAAAACCGAGGCAATAAAGCGGGGGCGGAAACCCTGCGGAACTTGTTACTAAAACTTCTCTACAAATGGAATTAATCAGTATCAAAACAACATATTTAACCCTTTTCTTTTTTGTGATGGGAGGCGCTGTTAGTGCTCAGGATATGAATAGAGTTAAAAATGAGGTAAACAAATATGAGAATGAAATACATGAAAAGCTACTTAACAAGTACCAAGATTCTATTTTAATAAAAACTAAAGAAATAGAAAAGAGGCCAAAGGATGTTATCCTATATACGGACAGAGCTCAATTTAAATTCTATATTTGGGACTACTATGGAGCTATTGATGACTATACAACAGCTCTTTCATTTTGGCCTAATTGTGCAACTTTATACTTCTTAAGAGGAGATGTTAAGTTTTTTCAAAAAGAATACATGAATGCCATCTCGGATTTTACTCAAGCAATAAAAATAGACCCTAATAGCCGCCCCCATTACTTTTCTGAAAGAGGTGATTCCAAATTAGAATTAGAGGATTATCGAGGAGCCTATCTTGATTATAGCAAAGCTATTGAGTTATATTCTTCTTTGAAACTCGAACAAGATTATGCACTGGGAGAAATATATTACGAGAGGGGCTGGATTCAGGTTTACTATTTAGAAAATAAGGAATCAGGCTGCTTGGATTTAAGTAAAGCAGGAGAACTAGGTTATAGTTTAGCTTATTATGATATCAAAAATAAATGTAATTAAAAACTAAACTTAATTTATAAATCATGTCCACAGTTCTTAATGACACACATCTAAAAAACATGCAAGATGTTGACTGGCTTCTTAACAGAATTTATGCGGATGGGAAAAACTATACAAGATTTGAGGAAATATTTATAAGTGAGGAATATCGTAAGGCTGGAAAAGTACCAGATGCAGTTTATTTTTTAAATACGGAAGATTCCCAATTGAAATGCTTAGATTTTTTGAAATCAGAGGGACTTACGGAGATAAAAAACAATAAGTACTGCTTGACTTTTAAAGGCATACTTTGGGTCTTCGGCAACACATTCGAATCAGAGTATAGAAAATCCATAGAACATGATACTTTATTAAAGGCTGTCCAACAGACAACCATACAACGAAATCAGTGGTCTCTTATCCTTTCAATAATTGCAATTGTAATCAGCATTATAGCAATATGGATAAAAGCGAAATGAGTGATACTATCACGTCGATAATGGATACAATGAAACCTATGTTACCATTGTTGACATGTACTACTATGTAGTTGATATTTTGTTTTGATTGCATGATGATTTTTTATTATAAACTGCACTAACAGGTTTACAGATGTTTAATCCATATTATTTTGACGATCCCCCATCAAAAAAGATCACTGATCTCATTAACTATCTTTGTCCTATGATTGAGAGTAAAACGCAAATACAGTTTTATTATGAGGATGAAACAGACAAGTCCAAAAAGGATTGGAGATTAGTAAATCCACACTTGATTGATATTCACAAAACATCTAAACAATACCTTTTAAGTGGTTGGTTTATTCCGTCACTTCCACAACAGATAGGGGGTAAATTCCCACTAGGTTGGGCATTGTTCAAACTCGAAAGAATTGATATTCAGAAACTAACTGAGCTTAAAACGGCTTACAAATTTACAGGTAGAGCATACAACCCTAAGGACACTCGAATGAAAAAGATTATCTGTTGCACTGCTCCTGTTCCAAATCCTGCTGAACGGTAATTGTATCGATCATTTTTTTAAGCCAATCTCTATCAAGCCTCGCTGTCCATAACATCACACCTGATGGCCTTTCCGAACAGGCACCAGGATGGCCCTTATCTGAATGCTATTATCTTTGTAACTATGGAAGAATTGTCGAAAAGATATAGTCCTGGTGATATTGAGGATAAGTGGTATGAGCATTGGTTGCTCGCGGGTCATTTTCATTCTGAGCCCGATGAGCGGGAAGCCTATAGCGTAGTCATTCCGCCGCCTAATGTGACAGGACAGTTGCATATGGGGCATATCCTAAACAATACGATTCAGGATACCCTGATCCGCAGGGCACGACAGGAAGGGAAAAATGCCTGTTGGGTGCCGGGCACAGATCATGCCTCTATAGCTACTGAAGCAAAGGTGGTCAATCTGCTCCGGGAGAAAGGAATTAAAAAATCCGATCTCACCCGAGAGGAGTTTTTGAAGTATGCCTGGGAATGGAAAGAGAAATATGGCGAGATCATCCTTCATCAGCTGAAAAAATTAGGCGCATCCTGTGACTGGGAAAGGACTGCTTTTACAATGGATGATATTCGTTCAGAAGCAGTTATCGATGTGTTCATTGATCTTTTTAAAAAAGGAAAATTGTATCGCGGGAAGCGAATGATCAATTGGGATCCTGCTGCACAAACGGTGTTGTCCAATGAAGAGGTTTTGTATGAGGAAGAAAAGACCACGCTTTACAAAGTCAAATATAAGATCGAGGGAAGTGAAGATGAATGGATCACGATAGCTACGACCCGTCCTGAAACCATACTTGGTGATACGGCTATTGCTGTCCACCCCGACGATGGCAGATACAAGCATTTGCATGGCAAGCGTGCGATAGTGCCTTTGATCAATCGTAAAGTTCCCATTATTGCTGATACATATGTTGATCGTGAATTTGGAACGGGGGCATTAAAAGTTACGCCCGCACATGATGTCAATGATTATGAAATCGGATTGCGCCATAAGCTTGATGTAATTGATGTATTGAATCCGGATGGCACCATGAGTCATGCTGCGACTTTTTTTGTAGGGATGGACAGGGATAAGGCGCGTCTTGAAATGTTTAAAGCTCTGACGGTTGAAAATCATATTGAAGGGACAGAAGAATTGATTCATAATGTAGGCCGATCCGAACGTACAAGGGTTGTCGTTGAGCCACGGCTTTCTTTGCAGTGGTTTGTTGATATGAAACAATTGGCCACTCCTGCTTTAGAATCTGTGATGAATGGTGAAATAGAATTTTATCCGGAGAACTTAAAGAACACCTATCGCCACTGGATAGAAAATATTCGTGATTGGTGCATCTCGCGGCAGTTGTGGTGGGGCCATCAGATACCTGCGTGGTATTATGATCATGATGATGAGGAGCTCGTGTTTGTTGCAAAGACCGAGGAAGAAGCTGTAATGATGGCGAGAGAGCAAACAGGTCGTGCAGAATTAGATATATCCATGTTGAGAAGAGATGAAGATGTGTTGGACACCTGGTTCTCATCGTGGTTGTGGCCGATCAGTGTGTTTGATGGATGGAAGAACAAAA
>JBDUDG010000023.1:0-20038 GCA_040003045.1 Saprospiraceae bacterium
CAATCCCGATTGGAAAATCTACAGCACCCCAGTTAATGTCCCATGCATCATTAGCCCTGAATTTAGCATCTCTATCTGTAAGTAACACATCCAATGTCCACAGATCCGGATCTACCGCATCCTGAATCATACTTGTATCAGCATCCCAACCATAAGGTGTTGCTGGACCGATCATGCCCACAGTGGTAATCTGGGCTTTGACGCTGATCAACGTCATCATAGCAAAAAAGGAAAAAAGTAGACGTAATTTCATCTCAGTTAATTTTAGGTAAATATATCTTTGATATGCCGTAAACTTACGGATTATAAGGAATTTATACTCCAAAAAATTTGAAAATTGTAGATTCACTGACAAATATGACTTTTATGCGTGTTCTAAACCCTTATTTAACAAAAATGATCCTTACTTTTTTTGTGACTATTGCTTTTGTTTTAACCCTTTCTGCCCAGCGTACGATCCATGGAAAAGTCAAGGATCCAAGTAACGGAGAAGGCCTGATCGGAGCAAATGTCGTAGTAAAAGGAACTACAGTAGGAACTGTTACGGATTTTGACGGATCATACTCTTTAGTTGTACCAGCAGGGTCTGATATTCTGTCTTTTAGCTATACCGGTTATACTACGGTTGAAGTGACACTGAAAGGTTCGGATGAAGTAAATGTCGGCCTCGGTCAGGGTAAACTTCTGGACGAAGTCGTACTGATCGGCTACGGTACAGTAAAGCGAGAAGATGCTACCGGTTCAATTCAATCGGTATCTTCAAAAGACTTTAACAGAGGCGCCATAACAGGTGCACAAGAACTTCTTTCCGGGAAAATTCCCGGGGTAGTCATTACAAATGATGGTGGGCCAGGCGGTGGGGCCACGATTCGAGTACGAGGTGAATCATCACTGAGCGCATCAAATGATCCTTTGATCGTCATCGATGGGGTACCAATTGACAATGGCGGTGTAAATGGTGGTCGCAATCCGCTGAATGTCATCAATCCAAATGATATCGAATCATTCACAGTTTTGAAAGATGCATCAGCGACAGCTATTTATGGAAATCGTGCTTCAGCAGGCGTCATCCTTATCACTACGAAAAAAGGAAAAGTCGATTCCAAAATGAAAGTGGGTTACAGTGGAAATGTATCGGTTGGAAGTTATGATAAACTCGTCGATGTTCTCACAGGTGATGAATACAGAGCAGAAGCAAACAAAGTTGCAGATTCTTTGAAGATCAGGCCCCTGTTGGATACATTTAATACCAACTGGCAAAAAGAAATTTATCAAACAGCGATTGGCCATGATCATAATTTATCTTTGTCAGGTGGATTCGCACAAGTGCCTTATCGCATTTCACTGGGATATACTAATAAGGAAGGTATTCTGAAAACGGATGAATTCACTCGCATCACAGCAGCATTGAATCTGAATCCGGGCTTTATGGATAACACGCTTCAGTTTGATTTTCATTTCAAAAGCATGTTTACCAAAAATCAATTTGCCGATCGCGGAGCTATTGGAAATGCTTTGAATTTTGATCCTACACATGCTGTTCATGATCCCCTAAGTCCTTTTGGACAATTCACAACATGGTATTTGAATAACAGCACAACACCCAATAGCATATCGCCTACAAATCCTGTCGCACTGCTTGAGCTGAAGGATGATCACTCGAATGAAAACCGGATTGTCACCAATCTTGCTACTGATTATAGAATTCCTTTTCTGCCTGATCTCAGAGCCAATCTCAATCTTGCTTTTGATTACAGCCATGGAGCAGGTGAAGTGAATATTCCGACTAATGCTTCTTTTGCATATGATGCTACGTATGGCGGTGGTCAGCACAATACATATAGCCAGACAAAGAAAAATACTTTGCTTGAGTTTTATCTGAATTATAAAACCAATATCAACAAACATAGTATTGATCTTCTGGGTGGATATTCATGGCAGCATTTTCAGGTGGATAGTAAATTCAAAAATTCAGATGTGGCGGGTTCTCCAATCAGGACTACACAAGATTCACTGAACCCTGCTGAATATTTTCTTCTTTCATTTTATGGAAGGGCGAATTACAGCTATAATGACAGGTTCTTATTTACATTCACTGTTCGGCAGGATGGTACATCACGATTTGCGCCTGACAATCGATGGGGACTTTTCCCTGCAGCAGCTATAGCTTACAAGATCCTTGACAACAACAATAATAATTTTAACAGCCTGAAATTGCGTGCGGGATGGGGCATTACAGGGCAGCAGGATATAGGCGATTACTATGCTTACCTCGCGCGTTATCAATTTGGAAATGAAAGTGCGGAGTATCAGTTTGGTGATCAATTTTATAGAACGTATCGCCCGAATGGATATGATTCACACATCAAATGGGAAGAAACCAAAACATACAATGTTGGTCTGGATTTTTCCATCATCAGAGACAGGTTCTCAGGTTCTTTGGATTTGTATAAACGATACACAAGTGATCTTCTGAATAATATCCCGGTGCCTGCAGGAACTAACCTGACCAATTTTGTGACGACAAATGTAGGTAACATGGAAAACCAGGGTGTGGAGCTTGGCTTGTTTGCAACACCAGTTCGCACTGGAAAATTTTCATGGGAAATATCTGCAAACGTGGCGTACAATAAAAACAAGATCACAAAACTACGCGCCACAGATGACCCAACTTATCAGGGTGTGCTGACTGGAGGAATAGCCGGTGGAGTGGGCAGCAATATCCAGATTTATACTGTGGGCTATGCACCTAAATCGTTCTACGTCTTCCAGCAGGTGTATGGTGATAATGGTGAAATCATGGAAGGAGTTTTTGTGGACAGGAATAATGATGGCATCATCAATGAACAGGATAAATATAGATTACATAAACCGGCTGCGGATTATACATTTGGTTTTTCCAATCGTTTTGAGATTGGAAAATTTGATCTGAGTTTTGCAGGTCGCGCCAGCATTGGTAATTTTGTCTATAACAACGTACTGACTGATCGTGGCTATCTAAACAGGCTTTGGCTTTCTACAGGCGGACCTTCACTTTGGAATGTCACTCAATCGGCAGTTGACCTGAATGTTTTAAACCAGGCCAGCTTAACCTTCAGTGATTATTTCGTACAAAAAGCTGATTTTATTAAAGTGGATCACATCACAGTCGGGTATAATTTCGATCATCTTATCGGTGATTACCTGAGACTTTCACTCACTATGCAGAATGTCGTGACGATAACAAACTATGCCGGACTGGATCCTGAAATCTATAGCGGGATTGACAATACGATTTATCCAAGACCTCGCACATTTGTGTTTGGTGTAAATGTGGAATTCTAAAAACTGAACAGACATGAAAATGATATCCTATATAAAAATTGTGTTTTGCATCGTGCTGATTGGATTCATCAGCAACGGATGTGTAAAAGATCTGAATACCATCCCGTTAGATCCTGAAACGGTGACAGCAAGTTCAGTATTCAATGATCCGAGTGCATACAAAGCCGTACTCGCTAAAGTGTATGCCGGGCTTGCAATTTCCGGCCAGCAAGGTCCTGCCGGACAGCCTGACATTCAGGGTATTGATGAAGGTTTTGGACAATATCTGCGTGGTTATTATTACCATCAGGAATTATCTACGGATGAAGCGTTGATAGGTTGGAATGACCAGACTATTAAGGATTTTCATGCGCAATCATGGACATCTGGTGATGGATTCATTTTTGCTTTTTACAGCCGTCTTTATTATCAGATTGTGATCTGTAATGAATACCTGCGTGAAACTACAGATGCAAAGCTTTCCTCACGCGGAGTGGATGCCACACTGGCTGAAACGATCCATGGATATCGTGCAGAAGTAAGGTTTCTACGGGCATTGAGTTACTGGCATGCGCTGGATATGTTCCGAAATGTTCCTTTCGTTACAGAGTCTGATGCAGTGGGTTCCTTTTTTCCAAATCAAATAAAGGCTGCTGATCTTTTTGCTTATATCGAATCAGAACTGCTGGCTATTGAAAATGAGATAGCACCTGCACGTACAAACGAATATGCGAGGGCAGACCAGGGGGCAGTGTGGACACTCCTAGCTAAACTTTACCTCAACGCTGAAGTCTACGTTGGCACGCCGAGATATACGGATTGTGTTACCTATTGCAATAAAGTGATTAATGCAGGCTATACTCTCGAACCAAAATATCAGGATCTGTTTCTTGCAGACAATAACAAGTCCAACGAAATTATCTTTCCTGTTACGTTTGATGGGAGATATACCAGGACATATGGCGGTACTACATTTCTTGTTTTTGGCGGAATCGGTGGTAGCATGGTTCCTGCCGAATCAGGAGTATCAGGTGCGTGGGGTGGAATGCGCACAACACGGGAATTTGTGGAAAAATTTCCAAAAGATATCGGGGGTATTGTTGTAGTGCCAAATGAAGGTAATTCATCAGCCTATCCAAAGATCTACGTTCCGGGTGCTTACCAGGGATGGGTGGGTACGAATACACAGACTTCACTTGCCTCTGTTGCAAACAATAAAATCTTTGAAGGGCATATCTATTTTCCAACTGACAACAGTCCATTCTTTTTTACAAAAGTTCCATCATCAACTTT
Organism: Saprospiraceae bacterium; assembly: GCA_040003045.1. Classification (GTDB taxonomy): domain Bacteria; phylum Bacteroidota; class Bacteroidia; order Chitinophagales; family Saprospiraceae; genus Opimibacter. Next base: position 4,597 of record JBDUDG010000023.1, read on the forward strand.
TGCATTGAGGCTTGGTGATAACGGGGGAGATGGAACACTTGAATCAAATGGCGATACGATCAGAGTTCCCACTGCCGGAATGTATGCTGTCACAGTTAATCTAAATAATAATACATATACATTAGAAAGGCAAACATGGAGCATTATGGGTGATGCATTTCCGGGTGGATCTAATTTAGATGTTGATCTTACCTACAATGCTTCAAAAAATGCATTAGAGGTTTCTTTGGATCTTAATGATGGGAATTTCATCTTTCGTGCTAATCATGATGGGGCAGTAAATCTAGGTGATAATGGACCTGATGCGTTATTGGAAAAAGATGGTGCGGCTATACATGTCAAAAATGGATCGTATCTCATCCGGCTCTATATTGGTAAGCCTGACTATACTTACGAAATCCTTTCTACGAGCTTTGACACGCGTGGACTATTTTATACAGCAGGGCAGAATATTGACATCAATGACATCACTGTATTTACAGATGGATATGCCATACGGAAATTCAAAAACATAACTTCTGATGGAGTTGTAGGGTCGAATAAGGACTTTCCTGATACGGACTTTCCGATGTTCAGGCTTGCTGATGTGTTGCTGATGGGAAGTGAAGCGTTAGTGCGTAGCAATGGAGATCGCGCATTGGCACTTGATTATTTCAATCGGGTTCGTCATAGGGCTTATGGCGGTTCAGGTGGTGGCATAACTGATGCGGCCCTTACTTTGCAGATGTTGATTGATGAGCGTGGTCGCGAATTGTATTGGGAGTGTCATCGCAGAACGGACCTTATCCGTTTTGGTCAATTCAGTCAGACAGATTATTTGTGGGCATGGAAAGGTGGTGTTAAAGAAGGTAAATCTGTAGAATCATATAGAGATGTGTTTCCTCTTCCGTCTTCTGATCTTGGAGCGAATCCTCATTTGGTGCAGAACACCGGATATTAAAAAATAATCAGGATACTTTAGATTGAAAGGCGGTGGCGAGAGTCACCGCCTTTTTATATTGATAGGGAGAAATAGTATAAAAAACTATTTTTATACAACAGGCGGTTCGGGATTGTGGAGAAGAAAATAAGAAATCAGATCGGCAATTTTCGCAGCCAGACTTTTGCAAAAGGAAATATTAATTTTATAGTACGTGTAAGGAAAAATATCTTCTGACTCTATGCAACCGGATTCGCGCAGGAATCTGAGATGTTGTGATACTGTTGTGGAAGCCAGAGGTATTTGTTTGCGTAGCTTGTAAAAAGGGGTAATACCATTTTGCAGGAGATAGAGAAGGATCACTATTCTAGCGGGGTGTGAGAGAGCTTTTGACCATCTTGATTGATCGAAATGGAGTGGGGCAAATAATTTTGCTTTGGAAGAAGCCATGGTGAAGTTGTTTTAAAAGGTGAAGAATAAATTAACTGGTAGAATAAAATTAAGGAGAAAAGGAATTCAAAAACATAAATTCAAAATATACGTAAGAATTTATTTTATTTTAATATGTAATTCGTTTGAAAACAATACAAATGCTAATAAATGATCACCTTGAAAACCTTACTTAACGTATTATCCTTCGATTTTAATGATACAAAACAGATACCAGGAATGCTGTTATGGATCAAAATCTGAGCCATATTATTTCCCCAATCAGGATCAATACAAAATGAATTTACTATCCTCCCTTCAATGGTTATTAATTCAACATAGAAAGGAGAATTAAATAAATCCGGATCATTTCTTTTTAAAATAATCTCATTTCCACGCTGGAATATTTGCAAATGTTTTGGAAAAGAAACATCAGGCTCAACAGCTAATGTAAAATCATAATTGTAAGACATCCATCCGATGCCGCCATTTTCCTGCACCTCTTCATTGTGATCAAAAAAAGTGGCGTTATCCCAATTAGAACCAACACCAAAACGAGTGGAGCAATTTGTGCTAATCCATGCCGGTTCCCAATAAATAACACCTTTCCCTCCGTGATCAATCACCTTTTGAGTAAGGTCAGTCAGCCATTGTTTTTGATGCTCAGGTGAAGGTGGTCCATATCCCGGATAGGAATTGTAAAGTAAATTATTAGCAACATCCGCATTTGAGGTTGTCCATGGATAGCCTGTTTCCAGGATCATCACATCCTTGCCTGGGTAGACACTTTTGAGTGAAGTGATCGTGTTTCCTACATCCTCAAGCAGGACCATATGATATTGCCAGTAATAAGACAAACCGATGATATCAAAATCCCGAACGCCATGACTCCAAAAACCTTCCATCAGCCATCCTGCATTTGCGGGACCTGCGATGTGTAATGCTATTTTTATTTGGGTGCTATGCAATGCCTGAACATCCCGTACTGCCTTAATTGCAATATTGAAAAGCGCAGCATTCCTTGGCCAACTCAGGGTGAATCCTCCATCATTCGTCTCTTGTGAAACAAGTATTCCTTTGTTCGTTTCATTACCAATCTGCACAAGTTCAGGGAGCAGGTTTTCATTTGCCAAACCATCCAGTGTGGAGAAAATATAATTGTACAATGAGTCTTTTAATATCTCGAGGCTATCCACGACTGGTGCCCAGGCTGCAGGAATCACCTGCTTGCCAGGATCAGCCCATGTATCTGAAAGTTGAAAATCCAGCAGTACCTGCATGCCAAGAGTCTTGGCTCTCATGATGGAATGTCGTACATCCTGGAGATCACTATAGCGATAACCCTGGTTCAAATCATCGTACCATGATGGTGTGTGCCACAATCTTAATCGCACGAGATTAGCGCCATGTTCGCTGAATATCTTGTATGGATCTTCAGATACGCCACCTGATGTGTAATTGGCTCCACAGTCTTCCATCTCATTGACATAGGAGAGATCAGCGCCAAAGTAGAATGCCTGTGCATTGACATCGTTTCTGTTTATAAAGAAAATGGCAGGCAAAATGGAGAGGAGCCTTAAGGAAATTTTGGGCAGGATAGATTTCATACTATGTAAATCTAATCGTATTGGAGAGATTGGTTGAAGCCAAAAGTGCAAATTGTCATAAAACAGCCGGATGTGGTCTGATTTCGTCGAAAACCGAACTGAAAAAATTTGGCAATGCGGCAATACGATAATGTGGATGTTTGGTCTGATTTCGGCGAAAACCGAACTCACATTCCATGGCGTTTTATGTTTGGTCTGATTTCGACGAAAACCGAACTAACTATATTGTGGTAAGGTGGCAATATGGCATGCTCCATAGGAGCGAAATATCTGTAACAGATGAATGGTCATTTTTTCTTTTCTGGCGCCGTCCTAAGCGCAGCTTAGAAGGCGGAATGTAGTTCTCGGTCGGAGACACGAGAACGTCAGTTAAGGTTCCCACTTGGGGGAACACGATTCGAAGAATCCAAGGGGGAGAAGATCAGCGTCGCGTCATCTTCATTCACTCACTATGCACCGTTTTCTTCGCCTAAATCTTAAAAGAGAGCCCCACAATCCAATATGATTGCAATGGGTTGTTCGTCCGGCCTGCCGCCAGAGCTTCCTGCTTGTTGCCACGAAAACCAATGTCAAAGCCCAAACCAATATTCTTAACTGCAGTGCTGAAACTATTTACCCAGGTCCAGTTGGAAAGATCACTTCCCTTGTAACTGATGAAACCGGATGCATTGGATTTCCAGGCAAGGTGTTTTGTGATTTGTTTGGTGTAGTCAGCCACGAGCTTAGCGCCAAAGGAACTTTGATAATCAAATGCACCGGACGAAAAGATGAAATTGTAATCCAGTGGATGAATGACCACCACTAAGTCTTTGATCGGTGTCCAGGTAACACCTGCTCCCATATCGAGATAACCCGGATTATTGAATTTATCATCAAGTATCGATGTACGATATTCACCCAAAGCGGATAAAGCAATTTTTTCACTGAGCTTATAGCCAAAAAGTGAACTACCATTTAACGCATCAGCGGCTACTTTGAATTCTTTACTATCAGTGGGATCATCCCTGTCATCGAACTTTAACCATCCGAGTGTGAGGTTGGCATTGTTGCGCCAGAAATATTTACGCTGATCCAGATTTGCAAATCCTGTTCCTGTGAATGCTATTGAAAATGCTGTTGTATTTGGTGTTGATTTCGAAAGCCAGTTAGTGAAGCTTGAAAAATTGAAGCCCGCATTTCCCAGCGCACCAATATTCCAGCGAGGATAAGGTGTTGTTTGTTCTGTCAATTCACGGATTTCAGAAGTAAGGGCATCTACCTTGCCTTGCAATTCTTTCAATTGAGGTGTCAATAAAGCGAGGTCAGCTTCTTTGACAGTTTTCATGATCATAAGATCTTCCTGTGTTTGAGCCTGAGCTATGGTCATGACATACAAAGTAATTGCGGAAAGGAGTAAAATTTTCATTTCTTTGAATTTTTTGAAATTCAAAGGTAGGGTATTGACATCATTTGTGTTTTAAATGATTAATTCAAAAACCGGTATGAAAATTTAATCAGGAAAATATTGTGTGGCTGTGAATCAAATACATTTTCAAACAAGCTGTGCAATATCGGTGTGTTTAGATCACCAAAAGCATCTGGCTCGATGCCCTGTGACCATACAAGAAAAAATTCTGATCCTGCTACATATTCCCACCTGAGAACAAGATTAGATCTGAATTGAATGTAATTGAAATCGGGTGTAGAAAAAGAATAATCAATCTGTCCGTCATTATTCTCATCTACTTGTGCCTTGCCATTTGTCAATGATATTTCTTGTGGAGTAAATGTATGGAACCGATCATCATATTTTTTATCCAGAGGTTTTGTCACGTAACCGAAATTTTTATATAAGGCTCTAAAAATAAATGGCTGGCCATAATACTGTAATGACAAATTAGGTGTGATATAATAATTGATGCGTGTTGAAATAGAAAAGTCATGTTGGTTTATATTACTTACAATAGACCTCACCTGGTTGCCAAAATTCACGTTGGAAACAAATTGATCCTGTTTTCGCACGAAGTGTCCGTAGCCGGGAGCCACTGAAACACTTAAGGCATCAAACGGCTGATATTCAATACCACCGCTTACATTGAAAAATAAAACTTCATGATGATACCCTCCGCCATGGGAGATATTAAAATTCATTTTCACTTTCTTCCTGTCGTCAGATTGAATGGACGCATCATATCCATAACCTGCAGGTTTGCGAAGGGCAGTGGTGCCCCTCAATGCATTATTGGATATTTCTATAGGATTGAATGTGATTCCACTTCCGAGTCGCCAGTTATTTTTAAACCAAAACTGTGCATTCGTATTGAACTGCAAATAAATAAACCGACCACCAAAATCCCATCGTCCCCAATGATTGTAATTAAAGGTGGCATTCCGGAATATGGAGAAGGGTTGTTCGAGATAATATGAAGCCCACGTGAAGTGATTGATCTGATCTGATGCGCCAAGGTATCCGACATCATTCAATTCGAGATGTGGAGATCTCCAGGTGACACCGGTTTCGTAGTGAATGACACCACCATTTTTATTTTCGTTTCCGCCATATTTTCCTATCCTGAACGTCCCTCCTGTGCCCGTCAGAGAATTCAATGTGGGATCTACACCGAGATGTGAGGCATCACTACGTTGAAGAAGATGTACGAATCCTGTTTGTGTAGACAGTATTGATTCTTTACTTCCTTCAATGTGACTTATGATCGCATCAAACTTAAGTTCATACCATTTGTTTTTCCATGACCGCTGGAAATCAACACCTCCACTATAGGCATTATTGTTTAAAGAGGCGACTCCGGGTTTTCGATTGACAGAAGTCAGGACTGCTCCCAGTATGGAATTGCCATGATCAAAATCCTTCGCCAAACGGCCTATAAAATAACTTGTAAGTGGTTCTACTAATTCTTTTCTTCGGCTATCCCCAATAGCGATGTCAGCTCTAATTGGATCCGTTATGCTTTCAAGGATTCCTATGGATAAACCCCCTTTTGTTTTACCACTAAATTTAGCAGCGCCAAGTATGGATGTGTTTGTAGGTACATCTACAAATTCGCCTGTATTCAATGAAGGATATCCATGAGGCGCACCTCCTATCCGTCGGGAATAAAAAAGTAAATCCTGGTCATACTCACCACCTGCCATAGAACCGGCTACCCGGTAATTAAAAAGATTATTATTCTCTACAAAGAATGGCCTTTGTTCATTAAAGAAAACTTCGTAACCATCGAGACGTATAGATCCCGGATCAGCTTCCACCTGGCCGAAATCCGGATTGATCGTAAAATCAAGAATCATATCGCGTGTGATACCAAGTTTTCCATCGAGGCCTACAGACAATTTACTTATCGAACCATCAAGAAATGGATTTTCAGGCTCCTTTTTAAATCGTTCTGTTTGGGCAAGTACATATGGTGCCAGTTCGATTTGTTTTTTCCTCGGCAGATTAGTCAGGCCATGTAATTCACCAAACTGACTCACCCAACTGCCCGCCGAATTAGGAATAAATTGCCATGTAGAGCGCTCGGCTTTTCGAAAGACTCTTCGCATCACCTGGAAGCCCCATACCGGATCCTTTTGATTACCATATCGAAATTGACTGAAAGGAATACGCAATTCCGCAGTCCAGCCAAGACTGTCGATATGCGAAACACCTTCCCAGATCGGATTCCAATTTTCATCCCAGTTGCCACCATCATCTGTGACGAATTCATCGCCTTTGACGCCACTAAGTGAGAATGTGAATGAAAATGCAGTACGCAGATCATGATAGCTATCGATATTGATTTCAACCCAGTCTCCGGGGAATTCATCCCTTCGACTAAGTCGTCCTTCCAGGCTATCCGGTGAAGTATCATAAGCGCGATAAGCGATATAGAGATATTTATTGTTTTGCAGGATTTTAAAACTTGTTTGCTGTGAAGGCACTCCACCATTATGCGGTTGATGTTGAATAAATGAACCGGCCCATTCCACTTTCGTCCAAACTTCATCATCGGGGATACCATCGAGCCGGATAACCTGATCGCCGATGGAAGTCGTCTGATATTGACGACGCTCTATTCCGGAAGAGGTGATGTTTGTATCCTCTATTTTATCCTGAGAAAATAATAACTGTGAAGCAGACATTATAATGATGAGCAGGAAGAAATGAGTAAACTTATATTTCATACTATGAGGAAGCTATTTTAACTAAGACAAATTGAATTCGTCAGGGTTGCAATATTTTAAAAAGTGACTAACTCATTCTGTTATTTAGGCTGAATCACCATATTTATAGATCAAAGGAGGTATTCTGTATCTCACAGTTCCAACCTCAAATCGAAAGCTAATGTAGATGACTTTTCTAAGTGAAAATGTTAAGAACTACTAAAAATGATACTGGACAACTGACGATGGACGGCAGACGATGGGCAGCAGCCTGATCTCATAACCTGCCGGGGTGTCTAAGGAGTCTCTATCGTTTCCTTTTAATATTTACAACGGCAGCCGTAAAGGACTGCAGAAATGTAATGTTTAATTTTTACAGATAAAACGGCAGCCGTAAAGGACTGCCGATACATATTTTTTAATTTTACTGATCACCTATTACTTTTTTTAATTTTCACCTTTTCCCACATGATGACCATGTATGGCTGGAACCTTGTACTGAGCGTGTGAAGACTGAGTATAGAAGTCGAAGTATTCGCTGGGCTCTTCACTCTTCACTCTTCATTTAGGCATGTTCAACTTTTCACTTTTCACTTTTCACTTTTCACTCTTTTTTCAGTCCCACTTCGCGCCATTCTGAGCACTCACGACTCTGTGGTTTTCAAGACGCCATGCATCGATATCTTCCATATCTTCTTTAACGAGTTCGAAGTCGAAGATGTTGAGATTTTCCTGCAACCTGTGCAAATTTGACGATCGGGGGATGGCCAGGATATTTTCTTTCTGAATTATCCAACGCAGAATGATCTGGGCTGGGGTACGAAGATATTTTGATGCAAGAACTTCGAGAGGTTTGAAGCCGATTATTTTTCCTTGTGCCAATGGACTATATGCGGTAAGTGGCAGATGATGTTCCGACATCCAGTTGTAAATTTTTGTTTGATTGATCCACGGATGAAATTCCACCTGATTGGTGGCGATATCGGGTGCCAGCGATAAAGATGAGTTCAATTGTGAAATATTAAAATTGCTTACTCCGATTTCTTTAGTCAATCCCGTTTCCTTTGATCTTACCAGCAAAGGAATATACTCTTCTACTTTGATCGTCTGATGAGGCCAGTGAATAAGTAAGAGATCAACGTAATCCGTTTTTAGCTTGTGTAAGCTCTCCTTTACCGACGGGATAAAATGTTTTTCATGGAGATTCGAAGGCCAAATTTTGGTGGTTAGAAAAATTTCCTCCCTTGCTATTCCCGAATTGACAATGGCTTGTCCGACTTCGTTTTCATTTTCATAAAGTTGCGCGGTATCGATGTGTCTGTAACCGATATCAAGTGCTTTTCTGATGATGTCTATTGCGGGATGGCCGGTGAGTTTGTAAGTTCCCAGGCCTACTGCAGGAACTAATTGTGCACCGAGAGTGATAAATTTCATAAAAGGAAAAGTAAGGAAAATTTCACTTCACTATTCGGGCTTTACTTTTTTTTGCCGCTAATTTCGCTGATTCTCGCTAATTAATTTTTCACTGGTTCACGGTCAGATACTCGCAAACGTCAGATTCTCGTTAATTAAATTTCCCCGGTTCGCGGCGGGAGACACGCAAACGTCAATTTTCTTAGATATTCGTTCCCGCTAAAAAGCGGGATCTCGCTGCGCTCGATATTCGATATTCTTTTAGTTCTGCACAGTATTAATTCCCTGGAATTTTAATTCAGCTCCATTAGAATTCAAAATATCACGCATGAGCCCAGAAGTATTTAGTTTGAATAAACAATCTTTTACGGTAGTTATTGCAGTTGCACCCGTATTGTAGATAGCAGCACCATCGAGGACAGTTGTGTTTCGTTCGATGATGAGATGGTTGAGCATTATTTTTCCTTCGATCAACAGACCACCACCTATTTTGGCAGGAGTTAGTGTTCCAATCGCTTCACCGAAACGGATGGTCAGACCATCAAGTATACAATCTGCACAAGATGGTTCTACTCTGATGACATGATATGCATTATCAGTGCTGTCATTAAGGATTCCGATATCACCTGAAAGTTTCACAAGAGAAGCATCGGTAGACCGTTGCGATCTGGAAGTTTCAGTACCCGCGAAACCACCGTAGATCGCCACACTGTCTCTTAGCACATAGCTGGTATCCCGATTAGTGGAAGGGGATGGTCGATATGTTCCTTCTGCAATCCATATTTCACGAACATTCAGGAAATAATCTACGGCATGAATAGCATTTTGTAAATCAGTAAATGCATTTGCCCATGACGTACCATTATTCTGGCCGGTAGCATCCTTATCTACATACACCTGCGGGCTAGGAAATGGACACGGACCAGTCAGGACAATATGTGTCACAACAGTACTATCACATCCGGATACAGAAGCAAGGTTATCGGTATAATATCCCGGTGTTCTCTGGTATTGTCCTCCGACAAATACACTGTCTTCATTACACATTTGGTAGACTACAGAATCCAGATATACAGGGTGGACGACTACAGTCATCGAATCTATATTCCTACAACCGAAAACATCAGTACCGACAACATAATATTTTCTTGTCGCTGTTGGCGTAACAGTTGGAATAGTGAGATCGGGATTATTGATCGCAATATTGGGACTCCAGTGATACACATTTGCTCCATCAGGAACCAGGAATGCCACACCACCTGGACAGATTGATTTGTTATCTCCTGCACTGACATCCGGCAACGCCTTGATAGGAAGTATAGAGCTTAATACAACAGTCGTATCGGAATGGTCGTGAATTTTGATTTGCAAATATTTCCCTGCAAGAGAATTTGACAAGATGTAATATCTAGAAGTGTCTGTGGAAATTACATTGGTAAAAAGTGGTTGGAATATGAGGCCGCTATCAATCGATAGTGAAATATCAACAGCCGCGATTCCAATCAATGACCAGTCTATCTTGAGTGTATCATTTATACAATATTCATTTGCAACAGGTCGGATCAGATTGATTACTTTTCTCGGCAGCACAGTCGTCGAAGCTTCTCCCGGAATGCCTGTTTCCTTGTTGCCTGTATGATCCACACCCACAATAAAGAATGCATAAGCGGACCCATACTCACCTTCGAAATTGTAAAAAGTGATGGTGTCGGGAAAAGTCTGTGGAAACAATTGGTAAGCTGAACCATTGACTGAATAATACAATTCAACGAAATCCAATCCACTGCCACCCGCATCATCGACACCACTCCAGGATAAGTGAATAACATTACTGTCAAGCACAGTTGGCAGAGGAATCAATGCTGTAGTAGGAGGTAAAGCATCGATTGTATTGGACCAGATATTGGTTGAAATGGGTTCATTGATATCAAATACTATATTGGCTTTTGCCAGTATGGTGTCGCGTGTATGACCGGGTTGTAAAGGCCGGACAAAGAAATTGACGAATCCTTCACCACCTCTCGAAAGAGTATCGTTGATCGGCAGAAAACCAATCAACGGATTGAGAGGTATTAAACCTGTATTCGGATCTATGGATTCGAATACCCAAAAAGCGCTGTGGGTATTCACATCAATACCGGCGGTGACATCTACGTACAAACCAATTTCAGATACAAGATTTAGTCTTGTCTGATAAAATGCAGGTGTGCCGGGGATTTGAAAAATGTGATTGCCCCATCCAAAAGAACCTAACCGGAAAGAGAGCGGATTGATATCTTCATCAAACTGATGTGTGATCGTCACCCGTTGTGCAGGTGCTGTTGCCAGCAATGGATCGTTTTCAAATTTGATACTGTAGTCGAGTGTATCTTTTACAGAAACCCACTGTAGTGAATCAAAGCCAATAGGGCCGATCATTTTATTTGGGTCGCCGGGACAATATCTGGGTAAAATATAAATGCGTTGTTCTTTTTCAACAGAGCAACCGCTCTTATCAGTGACCTGGAATTTTACATTCATGGTTTGGGCGACCCGTATAGTCCTGATCGCTGTTGGTCTGTTATTGATGCTGTAAGTTCCATCACCTCCACTGGCATATGCAGCTACTATGACAGGCTGTGGAATTCCGCAGGGAACTATATGAGGATCTGGTTCTATTGCAATCGACAGAGTGAGCGAGGTTTCTGGTTGATTTACATTGATACAATCCTGTCCGGTGCAATCATTAGCATCTGTAACTGTGACGCAATAGCTACCCGCAGAAATATGCATCCTGCTGGATCCTAAGGCACCATCATTCCACGTATAACTTTTTATGGGTTGTGCAGCATTGGTAACTACTACACTTAGCCAGCCATCATTACCACTTCTGCAGGTGACATCTTTCTTGTTAATGTGGACTTGTCCAAACAGGCATGTCCCATAAGCACAAAGGATATATATGGCTATTATTTTTTTCATCGCAAATTCATTTGTTGTCAATTGCTCTTTTCTGCTTTATTTAATCCTGCATGAAACTTGTCGGCTACTTCAATGACATCCGAGGTGCCAGACCATTCGGCAATCTTTGACAAAGCCATGTTATAATTTCCTTCTTTACTCATGTTTTGAAGAATGATCTTTTGAGCAGAAGAAATAGTATATTCATCAGCAACCTTTACTATTTCTGATGAAATTAATTCTGTAACTGATTTTGGAAATTCAGAAATGGGGTGAAATACTTCCTGGGCCAGGTTATAATTTTTTGAAGACGGATCATATCGTGCCTCGTAAGCGTTCATAAGGAGATCTCCATTCAAAGCATTCTTCGTCGTAAATATGGAAGTCATATATTTCTCTTTCATTTCCTGTGGATATGTGAGAAATTCATTGATGAACCCCGGATTAACGAAGGTCAAAAACATCCTGACAGCCATTATTTTTTCACTTTTCCGGAGATCCAGCAAATACCACTTTTTGTTTTTCTGTTGAAGCATCAAAGGAAAATATGACTTTGAGTCCACCGAGCCCCGAGTGTAAACTATCAGCGACAAGGTATCTGTAGTAGAATTTACTTTATATCTGGCCACCGGAGTGATGATGTCTTTTTGGATCTGAGCTCTCCAATTTTTGAAATCTTCTTCTGGTATAATACAGGAATTATTGTAGTAGAATTCCCGATATTTTGAATAATCATTTTGACTGAAATGCTCATTAAAGAAAAGGAGATCATCCATTACCGCATGACTACCTATTGCCTCAATCATATCAACCTGGGATATTTGATAGGTATCAGTTCCAAAGGTTACAGGCAAAACTGTTTGCCCTGGAACGGGTAAAATGTGTATTAAAATAATGAACAGAATTGCAATTATTTTATTCATTTTATATACATTTTATTAGTTAGGGAATTGATATAATAGATTCCAGCCTGTTTCGGCACCTGGCAGAAGATTTCTTACATAAGCGAGTTCGATGGCAGTATCCGGTGATCCATACCAAAACGTACCACTGACTTTACCTACCAATCCCCCCCATGAAGCATTCCATTCCAATTTTGGTGGTTGTGGAACATACCGACCTTCTAATTTGACTTCAGTTGACAAATTCGCATTTGCCGTAAACCCGGCCATGTTGGCAACGTCTGCTTCGAGTCTGAAACCTGCATCAAGCCTAATCGTGCCGGCAACGGATAATCCAGATGACATCCATTTTGCAGGAGTGGCAACACTGGGATCTTTAGTGGCACTCGTGGAAATTGAGATTCCTGCACTCATAGCAACATATGTCGTATACAATACAGGCACAGGTCCGAAATAAATGGCACCTGTGCAACAAGGAAAATACATGCAACCTGTTCCTGAAACGGCCGGAATCTCAACGGTAAAATCTCTCTTGGTGTCATATCCAGGATCTTTAAATTTTCCCACATAACTTGATTTATAGGAAACCGTCATTGCAGCCGGAAATGTGAATTTTAATGGACTAAAACAAAATTGATCTTCTGCATTGACTTTTGCACCTCCTCTGAGTAGGCGTTGTACCCTTCCGAACAGAGTGGTATCAATCGTAATTGCTGTTGAAAATTCATCAGCACTGATCGCCTGAACAGTGACTGATTTGGGATCATCTGTACCAGCAGTTTCTGTGTATGTGCCATAGCTGAGTGATGGGGAGTTCCAGCTTATTTCATTTCCAGGAGGGGGCATATAGGGACCGGTCCAGGACGGTTCTCCGGCAGGGAAGCTGGAATTTTCATTTGGAACAGCTTCGAAATTTGCAGTACCTGGAATCGACCCCACCAAATAAAGTGTCTGACCATGATGTGCAATACGACCATCATTAGCATTATCTGAAGCTATGACATCCTTTATACCTCCATTTATTGCAAGATCTTTCGTCACTTTGCATGACGGATTACTTTGTTTCGTTGCTACCACTGTGATTTGACCAGCTGTATGACAATTGGAAATCACACCCATATTATCAATTTCACAACCGGTTGATCCTCCATTCTCAATTGACCAGTTCACCGCAACATTGGCTGGAATTGTCACCGTTGCCATAGCCTGATTTTCCAGAGGACCTGAGAGTTTGATATAAGAAGGAGACAATACCAAACCTCCGAAAATTACTGTCACAGTTACCTGATCGGTAGTACTGAATGTAAAATTACTTCCTGAAACGTGAACAGTATAGGTAGTAGTCTCCTGAGGATTGACATGAGGATGAAAGCTGTGCATATCACCCGGATTTAAACCCTTAGCAACGTCCCATGTATAACATACATTGCCAGGACTTGCATTTCCAATATCTGCACCAGCCTGCTGACAGGTAGAAACATTCATACCGGCATAATCTGCTGCTTGCGCAGAAAGCAGATTTGGAAGTAAAATGAATATAGCGAAATAAAGTATGTACGTTTTCATGCATCAATCATTTAATCGGATTCCATATACAGCTGTTGGTCCTGAGCTTGCATAAATTTCTATTCTTCCACTGGCGCCGGGTCGAATAATACCGGGTGGTCCATTCTCTTCAAGCAATGGTACGATCAATACAGACTCTCCTATCCCGGCCTGCAGATTTTCCAATGATGTTGAAATTATATTTCCATAAGGTGCTTCTACCCGAATCGCCTGATTGATCACATCTGCTTCGCCGTTATTAATAAAGGTCAATACGATCTGAACAGGCACCGGTCGTCCGGGAACAGCCCCTGGCAGTTGCCCATTGATCTGAAGCTTAGGTTGGCCCCCATCTGCTTCGACCATAAAATCATCAATGAAAGCAAGCGAACTATCAGCTTTTATTAAATCAACCGCGTACGTATCCACTGCCATATCAGTCAAATCAAATGTTACGAAAGCAAGATTATCATTGACAACATATGCGGATACGGCATCCCTTGAAAACCATGGATCATTTTGCCTTAATCTCCATTGAAGCGTATTCTGCAGTTTCGATCCCGTGATCTTAAGTGTCACCTGCGTATTTTGAATTCCATGTTTTGGCGCAAGAGACAATATTTCATAGTCGATCACTTTAGCATACAAGGTTATATCCTGAATCGAATTGTCAAGTGTAAATCCATATGCAAGGATATAATAGGTACCCGGATGAACATTTGGAAGAATAATTTGCTGATTACTTTGAAATGGTTTGTCAAAGCCAAAATCAAAATCAGCACGTGTAGGCATCTGGTTTAATTTGACGTATAGCTCATTGAGTCCAAATATTGAATCCCCTTTCAAATCCAACAGGATCGTCTCTCCATCGAGATCAGGCCCAACGACGATCTTGTAATATAGCTCCAGATTATTCTGAAGATTGTCATGCGTCAATGAATCCAGATATAATGTTTTCACATCTACATTCATCACATCCGCTGAAGCAGTGAAATTATTTGTCTCATCAGATTCATTAAAATTCTGTCGAGCATCTGTCTGAACGATGGCATAGTAATCTCCCGTAGCCACACCGGTTACGTTATCAGTCAATTGTTGATTGATGTGTCCGGCAGGTGGGAGGTAGATGGTTTGATCTTTTATTCCAAAAACCGGATCTTGCGTATTCCAGATACTGTCAGCAGATATATAAACCACCTCTCTGAATACCCCGGAAGCCGGATTGCTTCCGATATTATTTGTAGTCCATGAAATATTTATATTATCACCTGCTATGACACTGACCGGTACTATGACTGACGATACTTTCAGATCAGATGGTGGTGGATTGATGATGTTGATTGATCGGGTCAGGATATTATTATTCTCACCGGTGTATTCATAGAGCTGATTGTTAGCATCTGTCTGCAGGATGAGAATGTAATTTCCAAAATAGCCAACAGGCACCTGCACCACAACAGTATCACTCACGGAAGCACCAGGAGCCAGCGTAAATTGGTTTTTGGATAATAAAATGAGGTCCTGCAGGTTGATGATATTGTCAGCAGATA
>JBDUDG010000215.1:0-5929 GCA_040003045.1 Saprospiraceae bacterium
CATAACCATATTCAACTAAAAGATTGTACCGATCGTAATGCATTCCATTGATCAGCGTTTTATATCGAATCGGATCTTCTGCCTTCATGTCAAGCACCATGATATCATCCAGACCATCATTATTGATATCTGCAATGTCGGAACCCATGCTATTCAAAGAAGAATGCTTAAGATAATCCTGGTAATGGTCAGTAAACGTTCCATTTTTATTGTTGATATATATCCTGTCTGGTTCTACATAATCATCTGCCACATATAAATCCATCCAACCGTCGCGATTAAAATCAGAAGGCGTAACACTAAGACCGAATGCTGAGGATTCCATTCCGGATTCTTTTGTGATGTCTTTGAACTTTCCTTTATCATTACGGTAAAGCCTGTTTGATTCAAACGGTGTTGAAGGGCTTGTGATCCGTGTTATAGACCCGTCTGCTTCCTGGTGTAATCTAAAATTAGTGGATTCAGTAAAATCCACGCGGTGATTAAGAAGAAATAAATCCAGGTCACCATCACGGTCAAAATCAAAAAAGCAGGCATGGGTCGAATTGCTATTATCTTCCAATCCTAACACTTTGCTCTGTTCTTCAAAAATAGGAATCGCAATTCCATTTTCTATTTTGTTTCCTTTGTTGATAAATACAAGATTTGTCTTCAGTCCATCATCTGCTTTGCCCGTACGGCAGCAATAGATATCAAGTTTGCCATCTCCATTGATATCCGCCATGGTTGTGCCTGTTTTAAATCCAAGGTTAGCGCCGACGCCTGATGCTTCTGTGACATCCTGAAATTTGAAGTTCCCTAAATTGATGTAAAGCCTGTTGGTGGAAAAACTGGAAGTAAAATATAGATCTGGTAGACTGTCTCCGTTCACATCACCTGCAGCAACACCTCCCCCGTTATACAAATATTCATAGCGAAAAATATTGTAATCGTAATTTTCCTTAAATCCTTTTTCGAAATTAGAGAAATTTACCCCGGTACTTCCTGGAGAAAGCAAGGTGAATTTTGCCTTCGTTTGTGAGACAATTGATTTATCCGCTGACGGAGTCGTTTTATTTTGACAGCTTACAAACAGAACAAAACATAAAAGTATCCACAAGTTCCTGATCATAAAAAATGAATTTGCCCGCATCAAAAGACACACTGTGGTTTTATTTTCTACCGGTAATATCCGCGACATACCTGTCTGAATTCGGAATACTTTCTTTTTGTATTTCCATCAATGTAAGCAATTCAACCCTTGATGCATGTAAAACCTTAAGTTCTTCTTTTTGACCATGTACCTCTTTGGAAATGTGTGTTCTGGAGAACTCGACTCCACCTCTTAAAGGATCCGATTTTATTAATTGATTATTGCTCACGTGAAGTAACTTTATTGACTAAATGAAATTGGACTGGGCCTCTATTATTGGCTGTTACTATCGCTTGTTTTCCATCTGCCAAGTTGATAAAACCTAACTCCCTTACCTCATCCTGTGCCCAGAAGCCATGCTCAAGGTTGGGAACATAACGGAATGTACCATCTGCATTTTGAAGTAGAAGAGTTCCATTGCCTGCATCAAGTTCCCCGGTTTCGGTTTCTGAATAAAGGAAGTTACCGGCCATCAGTAAATCTTTTCTTCCATCCTGGTTAAAATCCTCGGACAGTATTGAAAATACCGGAGCTAATTGAACCTGGTCAGGCAAAGGATGTGAAACAAATTTCCCTTTTTCATTGACGAAATACATGGTCTGAAATGTATTGACGGTAAGCGTTGTGCTTCCTTTCAATTCTTCCTGAGTGAAAATATCGTTGATCGTTGCATTTGCATAAGCCGTATACCGAACAAATTTTTTCTTGAGCCTGGGTATCTGTCCGATCAACGCATCCTTTCCAGGATATGGATATAATTTATTATTAAAATAAAAACACAGAACAGGATCAAGAGAGCCGTTGCCATCAAAATCTTTTGAAATTAGTGTCACAGGATGAGCTTCGCTGGTCACAAGCCTGGAATTCAAACCCATATTACCGGCGATGATGTCCAGATCTCCGTCGTTGTCCATATCAGACAGCAGAACAGATTTCCACCACCCGGAGGTTTTGTCAAGTCCAAATGCAGCGGTTACATTTTTAAATTTATTCCCTTCAAAACTAAATACTGAAATTGGCATCCATTCACCTACAAAAACGATTTCAGGAACCTGATCACCATTAAGATCACCTGATTTGATGTCAGTGATCATACCCAGGTTCTCAAGTTCAGGAAAAACTTCATGTGTCACATCTATGAATTTACCTTTATCATTTCGTAACAGATAGCTTCTGGGCAATTCCGGAAATCTGCCAGGCGTACTTCTTCCTGCGATGATAAGATCCAGATCATTGTCTTTGTCAAAATCAATGGCCAATACTGCTCCTGCATTCGTTTTGATACCAGGAAAATCAAGCGCCCGTGTAAAATTCCCCTTTCCATCATTCTGATAATACCGGCTCATGTAATTAGGATCATTGGCACTAAATGAGCTTCCTCCTGAAACAACAACCAAATCCTTGTCCCCATCGCCATCCATGTCCTGAAATATCGCCCCGCAATCTTCATATATTGAATCGCGTCTCAATGCAGGATCATGGCTTTCTGTGAAAGAATTATTTTTATTTTGAATAAATAATGATTTTCTGAATCCGCTCCCGTTTCCGAGATAGATATCATCCAGTTTATCGCCATTGACATCTCCTATGGCCATACACGGCCCTTCCGCGGATAGCATGTAGGGCAATAATTTTTCACGTTTGAAATCAACAAAAACATTATCCTGGTGCACCCATCCTGGTAGTTTTGACGCTTCGGTAAAGAGTGGTGAAGGTTTTGTTTTAGGATACCCTTTATAGGGTGTACCGGTTCCTGGTTTCCAGATGATCCGTCTGTCAACCTGAACCGATTTCATAATTTCTTTTGAACCATCGGGAAATTGCAGAATGATCGAATCAACCGAAGTAAACGTATCCAATCCAAAATGCAGAATGGGTTCTGAACTAGAAAAAAATCCTTTATTCGTAATCAGCATTTCATTTTGATGAAGGTCGCCTGAATAAACATCTGCCACTGAACCGATACCATCGGTATTTCCTTTCTTTAACTGCACATCGATCTGCAACCAGTGACTGCCACTGATGTCATTGCGATATATAAAAGCCGGATCCAGAATATTATTAACAATGAGATCCAAATCACCATCGCGATCAAGATCCGCAAATGCTGATCCATTCGAAAAAGATAATTTGTCCATACCAGCTTGTTTCGTTGCATTGACAAACGCCAATTGTTTATTATTGATAAAAAGGTAATTCTGGACTTTCTGCTCCTTAATCAGATTGAGTACTACATTAATATCAGGAAACCGTCGAGGTGTGAGACCACCCGTACGATCAAGAGAATCTTTCACAAAATTCATATAATCAAAATTAGTGACATCCCTTCTGTAACCATTTGCGATATAGACATCTTTCCATCCATCGTTATCAAAATCCGCAATTAATGATCCCCAGCTCCAGTCGGTTGTAGCTACTCCTGCAAATTGACCTATCTCACTGAAAGTATTATTGCCGTTATTAAGCTGTAAAACATTCCTTCCTACTTGCCTGCCATATCCATATTGAAGAAGAAGATTATATCTGTCATATTGCATGCCATTCATCAGGGTTTTATACCGGATCGGATCTTCTGACTTCATGTCCATCACCATAATATCCACTAATCCATCATTGTTGATATCAGCTATATCAGAGCCCATAGCATTCTGGGAGGTATGTTTAAGATATTCCATATTT
This sequence comes from Saprospiraceae bacterium, assembly GCA_040003045.1. GTDB lineage: Bacteria > Bacteroidota > Bacteroidia > Chitinophagales > Saprospiraceae > Opimibacter. Next base: position 3,812 of record JBDUDG010000215.1, read on the forward strand.
CGGTCCGTAAATGTTCCGTCCTTATTATTTATATATATCCTGTCCGGTTCGATATAATCGTTGGCAACATAAAGATCCATCCAGCCATCCTGATTGATATCTGCTGCCGTCACACTCAAGCCAAAGGCAGACGACTCCAGGCCTGCGGTTGCTTTCATTTCAGTAAACTTACCATGATCATTCCTGTAAAGTCTGTTGGATTCATAAGGAGTAGATGGGGATGTAATCCTCGTTATCGAACCATCCACTTCTTGTTTTAATCTTAAGGACGTAGCCTTGGACAAATCAAGACGGTGATTGAGCAGGAATAAATCCAGATCTCCATCCCGGTCGAAATCGAAGAAACAGGCATGATTTGTATTACTGTTATCATCCAATCCCAATTCTTTACCCTGTTCTTCAAATATTGGGATGGCCACACCATTTTCTAACCTGCTTTCCCGATTGATAAATACAAGATTTGATTTCTGACCATTTTCTGTTGTGCTAGTCCTGCATACATAAATATCGAGCCGGCCATCACCATTAATATCGGCCATCGTTGTACCTGTCTTGAAACCAACCTTAGCTCCGACGCCTGATTTTTCCGTGACATCCATAAATTTAAAATGGCCCAAATTGAGATATAGTTTATTGGAACCGAACGTAGACGTAAAATAAAGATCGGGAAGGCTATCTCCATTGACATCGCCAACCGCCACTCCACCACCATTGTACATGTATTCGTAAGTAAAAATATTATACGTGTAATCCTCTTTATAATTTATCGAATAATTGGAGAAATCGACTCCGGTCTCTTCAGGTGGCATGAGAGTAAATTTGGCTTTGATTTCTGGATGAACAGGGTTCACTGCAGGAGAATCTGTATTTTTATGACAGCTTATGAAAAAAGAAAAGCAAATCATAATACGAAAGCAGTTATTCATGAGCTGTTGTTTAATCGTTTTTTCTGAAGTAAGTATGATCCACACGTTCCAGATTATAAAAAATTAATTTTCCGAAATCAAAAGACACTGTATGGTGTTATTTTCTTCCGGTGATAACTGCGACATATCTGTCTGAATCCAGGATACTTTCTTTGTGCATTTCCATCAATGCGATTAATCCGGCCGTTGATGCTGGTAAAACCTGAAGGCCTTCCTTTTCGCGTAGATTTTTAGCATATCGCAACATTCTTTCATCTGTGACATTGGCTGCATATCCTTTACTCTTGCGAATGGCGTATAGAGCTTCATCGCCATCAAAACTATGCCAGTTAATGAGTGGCTCATTGACTTTAGTTTCCGTGATCCTGCTTTCCTCCAGGTCAATACAGGTTTCAAAACCTCGCCGAAAGGATTCTACAATTGGATTTTTGCGATAGGATGACCCTGCGACCATGATGGGTATCCGACTTGTCCTGCCTCGCCGAAACAATGTGACAAATCCCCTGTAAATGCCGGCAAGCATTGTTCCGTTGCTCACAGGTGAAGCCACAATCTTTGGTGCATCGCGCAGGACATCATAGATCTCATAAGCAATTTCCGCATAGGCACTGATTTGAAGATTGGCATTCTTTCCACCTGGATTGGCATCATACCATGCATTTTCTTTTGCCTCAGCTTGTGAATGATACACATTGTCTTCATAGCTGCCAGGATATCGGATCACATCGGCACCATATAAAGTCATTTCACTGATCCGATCAGTATGATAAGATTCAGGTATGTAAAGTATGCAGCGAAGTCCTGCAAGGAAAGAAGCCTGTGCCATTGCTGCACCAAAATTGCCGCATGTCGCGATCGTAATAATGTCGAAGCCTCTTCGTAATGCATCTAAACATTGTGCAAAAGCAATTCTGTCCTTTTGCGTGCCGCTTGGATTACCTCCTTCGAATTTTAAAAAAAGTTGTTTTAATCCTGTTTCACGCTCCACATTCCGCATCCGTGTCAAAGGTGTATCTCCGATTTCAATGCTCATGATATCTTCATAAGATTCGAGTCGGTCGACCAGCGAATTGGATTTATCCTTAATAAATTCAGAGAGATCCAGAACCTCTTTAGAAAGGTGTGTTGTAGAAGGTGCGACTCCACCTCTTAAAGGATCCGATTTTATTAATTGATTATTGCTCACGTGAAG